>NZ_CP157575.1:2935000-3142500 GCF_051628905.1 Asaia sp. BMEF1
CATCTGCTGCGTCGCCTGCTTGAGCAGACAGCCACGCTCGTGCAGCAGGTGATTGTCGATCCCGAGGGCGATTTCGTGACCCTCGCCGATAAATATGGCCATCTTGTTATCGACGCTTCAGAACAGACGGAAGCCACGCTGCGTGCCGCAGGCGAGCGCGCCCGCGCCCATCGCGCTTCTGTCGTGCTCAATCTGGAATCCGTCGAGGCCGAAATGCAGCTTCGCGCTGCGGGGTCTTTCCTCAACGGCATGTTCGAGGCGCCTCGTGCCCATTGGTACCCAGTGCTGGTGGTTGTGGACGAGGCCCAGCTTTTCGCGCCCGTCGCGAGTGGCGATACCTCGGACGAGGCGCGCCGCCTGTCGCTTGGCGCCATGACCAATCTGATGTGCCGTGGCCGAAAGCGCGGCCTGGCCGGGGTGATTGCCACCCAGCGTCTGGCCAAGCTTGCCAAGAATGTCGCGGCAGAGGCGTCCAATTTCCTCATGGGCCGCACTTTTCTCGATATCGATATGGTGCGTGCAGCCGATCTTCTGGGTATGGAGCGGCGTACCGCAGAGGCGTTTCGCGATCTGGCGCGCGGGCAGTTCATGGCACTCGGCCCTGCACTGAGTCGCAGGCCGCTCATGGTGTCGATCGGCGCTGTCGAGACGGCAAGCCATGCGACGGGCCCTGCTCTGACGCCCTTCGAAGCCCGCCCCGCCGAAGATAATTACAGCCTCATTCTCGAACCCGTGGTCGAAACGACACCTCGCCCCAGGGAGCGCCGTGCGTCCGCACCCGATCTGCTTGCCCAGTTGGACTCCTATGCGGCAGTGCCTATCGAAGAGGCCGCCCCGGTTGTCGAAGCCGCTCCCGAACTGCTCTGGCGCCTGACCGAGGCGGTGGTCGCAGAAAACGAGTCGGCCTATCGCCCGCTCGCCACGCTGTATCAGGATTTTCAGCTTCGGGCGCGTATCGAGCGCCTCGATCGTAACGTGCTCGATCTGGGGGCTTTCCGCCTGCTTCTGGCCAGCGTGCGCTCAGGCTCGAGCTTCGAGCAGGCGCAGGAAGAAGGCTGGGAGCAGGCGCTCGAGATCGCGCGTGCCGTGCCTGAAGACGTGCAGGGTGTGGTGCTGCTTCTGGCGCGTGCAGCCCTCGACGGCGCGCCCTGCCCGGGGGACGAAGCGATTGCAGAAGCCTATGGCACGCATTCGCTCGGTCGTGCGCGCAGGCAGCTCGCCTATCTCGAAGAGCGACAGATCATCGTAGTGCAGGACATGCCCTCCGGCCGACGCATTGCCTTCATCGGCTATGGCTGGCAGACCTGCGGCTAGGGCAACCAGCAGGCGCGCTGTCTCGTTCGTTCATGAGTTGCTGCCAGCCCCTGGCGGGGTTATGGAGAAAATTATGACAAATGATGAACTGATCGCCCTCGTATCCCTTAATGGCGATGACGCCACCTACGACGCCCGTCTTTCCGGCTACGATATTACCGTGCCGGTGCGGATCGAGGGAGGCGATGGGCACTACATCATCAAGCATCTCGTCAAGCCCATGTATTTTTCAGGCGCGATGATCATCGACGTCAAACTTCTGGACGCCGACGCCCCCCATCACGGGTGAGGGCAGGGGCAGAATAAAACGGGGAGCCGTATGGCCGAAGAACACAGGAAGGTGCTGCCCGGCGCGCTGGCAGCACTTGGCATCGTTTTTGGCGATATCGGAACAAGCCCACTTTATACCCTCCAGACCGTCCTCAACGATACGGGTTCGACAGATCGCGAGACGCTTCTCGGCGGTTTCTCGCTTCTGGTCTGGACCATGATCCTTGTCGTGGCCGTCAAATATGCAACCGTGGTAATGCGCGCCGATAACAAGGGTGAGGGCGGTATTCTCGCCCTTTTTTCTCTCGTCGGTGGCTCTTTCGGCAAGCACTGGTACACGCGTGGCACGCTCCTCGCCGCAGCCGGACTGTTTGGCGCGGCCCTGCTTTATGGCGATGGTGCCATCACCCCCGCCATTTCGGTGCTGAGCGCCGTCGAAGGCATCGGTGTCGTCACCAAATCGTTGCAACCCTATATCCTGCCGATTGCCGCCCTCATCCTGTTTGGCATTTTTGCCATCCAGCCTCTGGGCACAGCGCGGATCAGCGCCGTTTTCGGCCCGATCATGCTACTCTGGTTTCTCGCTCTGGGCG
Organism: Asaia sp. BMEF1; assembly: GCF_051628905.1. GTDB lineage: Bacteria > Pseudomonadota > Alphaproteobacteria > Acetobacterales > Acetobacteraceae > Asaia. The sequence goes on from NZ_CP157575.1 coordinate 2,937,178, forward strand.
GTATAGGGCTGAGTTCGCTCCTGCATGACCCCTCTGTACTGGTCGGCCTCAACCCGTTTTTCGGCCTGCGTTTTCTGTACGAGCACGGGGCAAACAGCCTGACTATCCTCGGCGCTGTCTTCCTCTCCGTCACAGGTGCCGAGGCGCTTTATGCGGATATGAGCCATGTCGGGCGCCCGAGCGTGCGTCTGGCGCTGGCCGTCATCGTCCTGCCGATGCTGGTGCTGAGCTATGCAGGGCAGACGGCGTTTCTGGTCAGTCACCCACAGGTCAAAGACAATCCGTTCTTCGCTGCCATGCCCCATGAAATGGTGCTGCCCATGGTGGTGCTGGCCACATTTGCGACCATCATCGCGAGCCAGGCCATCATTACGGGGGCCTTCACGCTCACGCGTCAGGCCATGCAGCTCGGATGGTTTCCGAGCCTCAATATCCGCCAGACTTCCGACAGCGAATACGGTCAGATCTATGTCTCGGTCGTCAACTGGATGCTGATGGTCGTGACGCTGCTCATTGCCCTCAGCTTCAAGAGTTCGGACGCGCTTTCGGGCGCCTATGGCACGGCTGTGTCCACCACCATGCTCATGACGACGCTGCTCGTTTTCGACGTTATGCGCGAACGCTGGGAGTGGCCGCTCTGGAAGGCCCTGCCAATTGCGCTGTTTTTCGCGGTGATCGATGTCGCGTTCTTTGTCGCCAACCTGCTCAAGATCGACAAGGGCGGTTATGTCCCGCTTCTGATCGGTCTGGGCATCTATGTCATCATGACGACATGGCGCCGGGGCACCATCCTGCTTCGTGCCGGCCTGGCGCCACTGGGTGAGCGTTCCGACAAGGTGCTGCAGAAGCTGCGCGATGGCGAACTGATCAGAACGCCGGGGGCGGCTGTTTTCCTCTCGCGTTATGAAAGCGCCCTCCCGCCCATCGTCATGCGTCACGTGGCCGATTTCCATTGCCTGCCCGAGCAGGTGGTCGCGCTGAACGTGAAATTCGACACCGTGCCTCGGATACCTGCCGATGAGCGCATGACGACCAAAGATCTCGGCAACGGGATCTGGCAGATCAACGTCACGTTCGGCTTTGTCGAGATACCCAATCTCTACTATGTGCTCGGCCAGGCGAAAGAGCAGGGCTGCACGCTCGATCTGGACAAGCTGGTGTTTTTCGCGGGCGACGACGACGTCGTGCCCGATCTGAAAAAACCGAAGATGATCTTGCCGCGCCGTATCCTGTTCGGCTTTCTCTACCGCAACGCGGTGCGCGCTTCGGATCGCTTCACCCTCCCGCGCGAGCGTCTGGTCGAAATCGGCCATCAGGTCGAAATCTGAACCCGATCCGCTTTTCCGCTTTTTACCAGCAGGGCGCCCTCGAGTGTGAATGCGCCCTACTCTCAAGGAACCCATCCATGCGTCCTCTTCTCGGCCTCTCGTTGCTGGCCTTCGCTGTTGCAGCCCCTCTCGCCCATGCCGAACCGGGCGGATGCCTGAAATACGGTGCTGCTGGCGCTGTCGGTGGCCATCTGGTCAATCACGGCGTGCTTGGCGCTGTCGGTGGCTGCGCAACCGGCATGTACAAGCGTCACGAGTTCCGCAAGGAAGCCCGCGAAAAAGCGGCGCTCTATGACAAGGAACACCCGGGCGCCAAGGGTAGCTATGAAGAAAAAGCCACGGCCTATGACGTCGAGCATTCGACCCAGCCCGGCAAGTCGGCGCCTTCGGACGCGCCTGCAACGAAGGACTGATCGAGGGCTGAGGCCCTCACTACGTTCTGCCCTCACATGGTATTCTGCCAGTGAGGGCGGTCCGGTCGGTTTTGTCGCGACCGCAAAAGTAACGCATTGTATCTCATGTCAAAACATGACAATCAGGGCGGGTCTTCCCTCGCAGGCCAGAACGACTGATTCTCATGTCCGTCATCACCCCTATTAAATGCGGCCCGATATCGTCGGTGCCAGGCTCGATTGCCATCGTCCTGCGCGATTTCCGTCTCGGCGGTAGCGAGCGTGTGGCCATCGGCCTCGCCAATTACTGGGCGTCACGACAGATTGCCGTCACGCTGCTCGTCGGTCGTGACGATGGCCCTCTGCGTTCTCTGCTCGTCCCTGCCGTCGAGATTGTCGATCTGGCGCTCAAACCCGGTCTCGGCGACACCCGTCTTGCCTGGTCTCTTGCCTTTCGCGCGCGCGAAGTGCTGCGCTCGAGAAAGATCGAGTCCTGCTACGTACCGGGCAATAGTCATTGGCCCGTCATACCGATGATTAAATCGCTCCCTGCTGCGCAGGCGCCGCATGTCGTGGCACAGGTGAGTTCGCCGGTTTGTCGCCCCGGCCGGTCGCGTCTGATACAGATCGGTTACAATTGGCGCATGCGTCGTCTGCTCGGCAAAGCCGATGCCATCACAACGTTGAGCGAGTCTCTGGCGTATGAGACACGGGAGATCGTCGGCTGTGCCCATGTCGATGTCGTGCCGCTTCCGGCATTGTGGGATGAAGGCCGTCCATCCCCTGTTCCGCAAGGTACGATGACCATCCTCGCGGCCGGGCGTCTCGTGCCGATCAAGGGGTTCGACCTCTTGATCAACGCTTTTGCCGAGGTTGCAGCCCGACATCCCGAGGCAAGGCTGGTGATCTGTGGGGAAGGGCCGGAGCGTGGCGCGCTGGAAAACCTGATCGGCTCGCTCGGTCTGACCGCGCGGGTAACGCTGACTGGCTATGTGCCCAGCATCCGCCCTTTTCTGGAGCAGGCGCGTCTTTTCGTTGTGTCGTCGCATTGCGAGAGTTTCGGCGCTGTCCTGCTAGAGGCGCTGGCCGCCGGGCGTCAGATCGTCTCCACGCGTTGTTCTCCGGCGGTGGAGAGCCTGATAACCTGCGCGACGGCTGGGCGCAGCGTGCCGACGCGCGATGTTGCGGCGCTTGCAGGCGCAATGAGCGACCTTCTTTACGAACCTTCTCCCGATTGCGAAGCACTCGCCGCACTCGTGTCGCCCTTTCACGTCTCCCGGGGGGGAGAGGATTTTCTTGCCCTGATGCGTCCCCGTTCGGCTGTGTCTGATACGACCGAGCGCGTTGGCGGTGAGCTTCGTGACAAGCCTTCCCAAAGCCCGAGAGCCTCCATGGTCCATGCCAGTCTTACGAGGCACGCCCTTTGACAAAATCGCCCTATCGCGATCTCTTGCCGCCCCATGGCCTCTGAACAACGCTCGGCGCTGCACCGCATTTTCAGCAATACCGGATTTCTGATTTCCAGCCGGATCATCAACGCGCTGTGCAGCTTTGCCTATGTGGCATGGGCCGTACATGCGCTCGGGCTCAAGACGTTCGGTGTACTCCTGCTCATCACGACCTTTGTGACGCTGGTTTCCGACATGACGCATCTGCAATCGTGGCAGACCCTGCTTCATTACGGTACCGCGTCGTTCGAGGCGCGTGACAGGCGTCGCTTCATGCCCATCCTCGGTTATTGCATCCGTTCGGACATGATCAGCGCGGCAATCGGGCTCGTTGGGGGTGTGATCGTGATCGCCCTGACAGGCACGCATTTTCTGGGCTGGTCTGACCCGGTCAAGCGCGATGCGAGCTGGATGATGCTGACGGTCGCCTTCATGAATACGGGCTGGTCTACCGGCGTCATCAGGTTGTGCAATCGCTTCGGGCTGGCAGCCCTGTTCGATTTCGGTTCGACCTGCGTGCGGACCCTTGGTTATCTCGTCGGCTATCTATGCCACGCGCCGCTCGAATTCTTTCTGTTCATCTGGTTCTTGCACCAATTTGCCCTCTTTGTCCTGACCAGCCTTGGCGGCCTCGTGCTGTTGCGTCGGCATATGGGCGGAGAGATAGGGCTTGTTTCCTCCTTTCTGACGCCGTCGGAGACGCTCGGCATCTGGGGCTTTACGATCCGGGTCAGCATCAACCAAATTCTCGATGCGCTGTTCAGACAGGGTGGCACGCTGATCATCGGTGCCATGCTGGGCGCACGCGATGTCGCAATCTATCGCGTGACGAAACAGATTTGCGATGGCCTCGCCAAACCTGCGCAGATGATGATCCCGAGCCTCTATCCTGAATTCGTGCGGTTCAGAGACAGCCAGAACTGGAGCGCATTGCGCCATGTTGCGCGCAGGCTGGCTCTGGTCATTATCGGGTTCTCTGCGCTTGCCGTGCTGGTTGCGCTGTTCGGCGGCAAGGCCATTCTGCATCTGATGCTGCATGACAGCTTTGCCAATGAGATGCCAATCATCCTGCTCATGGTGTTCAGCGCCCTACTCGAAGTCTGCATCATTCCGCTCGAAACGCTTCTGACGGTGATGGGGCGTCTGGCCATTATTCTCAAATACCGTCTGGTAGTGATCACTCTTTATTTTGCGATCCTCGCCGGGCTGATGGCGCTATGCGGGGTGACGGGGGCGGCTCTGGCCAGCGTGGCCTGCTCGATCATGATCTTCGTCATCTGTCTCGTGCTGGCAGCGCGCTGGATCTCGCCACGTCATGCGGCGAAATACGGCGAGGCCTGAACCCGAAAGATGGCGTTTCACGGGTGGGGCCAGCTCAAGTCAGGCAAATCAGCCTCCCGACAGTTCTCACGAATGGGCAGGGTCCCGGTCGAGTGTCAGAAGCAGAAGGGCCGCCACGCCCAGGGCGATCGGTGTGACGAAGACCCCAAGCATTTCGACACTACCCTGCGTATCCTTTATGATCCCGAACGCCCAATGCCCGTCGGGGGAGGCGAAAAGCCCGACATGAGCCGGGAAATAGGGTTTGGCGAGCCCGATCACAGCGAAAACAGAGCAGACGAGCCAGGCCGTCATACGGATCAATCGGGTCACTCTCTTTCTCCATCTACCCTGAAACCGGGGCGTCCTGCGATCCGGTATGGCCGTGCTTTGGGCCGGACGGCGCTGCGCCGCATAAAACACGAGAAACGTTCCGTCGCCTGAAGGAACGCCCTGCCACGCAAGCACGTTTCTGCGTCGCTCTTCAATGCTGTTTCTGAACGCGTTGCGTCGATCTGCCCGCTTTCTCGCTCGTGACCCTGACTTCCTCTGTGAAAGACGCATTCTATGCGCAGGGATTGGGCGATTTCTCGATTATCCGAACAAGGAACGACCTTTTTATGATCAGCCAGAAAGTAATGCAGGGAGTGGAGGCGTGACTCTCTCGCAGGCAGAAAGGCAGAAAAACGACGCAGGGTCGGGAAAGAGCCCCTCTGCCAGCAGCATTACCGGGCTCGACGCCACGAATTTCTTTCTGGCCGATGTGCAGGGCGGGGTAGGCCCCTATCTGACTGTCTATCTTTCCAGTGCGCGTCACTGGCAGGCCGGACCGATTGGCATGGCCATGGCGATGTCGGGGTTTGCTGCTGCCCTGTGTCAGATACCGGCAGGCCTGCTTGTCGATGCGAGCATCCACAAGCGCGCTCTGGTCGCTGCATCGGCGCTTGTCACGGCGCTTGCCTGCCTTCTGATCGTTTCGATGTCGGGCATGGCGCCTGTTCTTGCCGCGCAGATCATGATGGGGGCGGCGGCGGCGGTCATTCCCCCCGCACTGGCGGCAATCTCGCTCGGTCTGGTAGGGCGCAGACGTCTGCCCGGACGTATCAGCCGCAATCAGGGTATCAATCATTGCGGGTCGTTCGTTTCGGCCATTCTGGCCGGGGCCTGCGGGCAATATATCGGGTTGAACTGGATTTTCTATCTCGTCTGCGGCTCGGCTATCGCCAGCGCCTGCGGGCTGCTGATGATCCGCCCTTCGGAAATCGATCAGAAGATCGCGCGAGGGAGCGAAGACGATACCAACGAGCCGCCCATGGCGATCGGGCGTCTGGTCTCGCAGCGCCCGGTCTGGGTATTTCTGGGCGCCATCATTCTCTTTCACCTCGGCAATGCGGCCATGCTGCCTTTCGCAGCGCAGGTCATGGCGCAGAGTCACCCGGGCGCGGAGGCCGTCACACTCAGCGCCTGCGTCATTGTCGCCCAATTCGTGATGATGATCGTCGCCTGGGGCGTCGGCCGGGCCATGGCCCACGGGGTGGGACGCAAGCCGATCTTTCTGATCGCTTTCGCCATCCTGCCGATGCGCGGCCTGCTTTTCGCCTGGTTTCATGCACCCTACGCCATTGTCGCGATCCAGATACTGGACGGCATCGCCGCGGGAATTTTCGGCGTAATTGCCATTATCATCGCTTCCGACCTGACAGAGGGTACCGGGCGCTTCAACTTCCTGCAGGGCATGGTGGCCCTTGCCGTGGGCATCGGCGGCGGGCTCAGTAATCTGATCGGAGGCTATGTGGTGCAGTACCAAGGCTATCGTGTCGGTTTTCTGTCCCTGACCGTCATCGCCGTGATGGCTTTCGTTTTTTTCCTGAGCCTCATGCCCGAAACGAGAAATGCAGACGACCCGTCGTCGGACGCGCCGCAGGCGGTATAAGGGCAGCGTTGGATGATCGAGTATAGTCTCTGGGGTCTTTGCGCTTTCGCGATTGTCGGGCTGCTTTTTCGGCCTTGGCAATTGCCCGAGGCGCTCTGGACCTCTCTCGCTGCCCTGATGGTGCCGATCCTCGGATTATGCAGCTGGCACACTGCCAGAAAGGCAATCGCCTCGGGTGAGGAGGTCTATCTCTTCCTTTTCGGGATGATGATCCTGAGCGAAGTGGCCCGTCAGGAGAAGCTCTTCGACTGGCTCGCGGCCTCGGCGCTAATTCATGCGCAAGGTTCGGGGCGGCGCCTGTTTCTGATTATTTTCGTGGTCGCGATCGTCACCACAGCTTTTCTGTCGAATGACGCCACGATCATCCTTCTCACCCCTCCTGTCATTGCTGTGGCACAGAAGGCCGAGACCGATGCGTTTCCTTCTCTGCTGGCTTGCGCTTTCGTCGCCAATGCGGCGAGCTTTCTGCTGCCTATCAGCAATCCGGCCAATCTGGTGCTTTACGGGGGCGCACCGCCCAGCCTGCTGCCCTGGCTCGGACGGTTCTTCGTGCCTTCTTGTCTGGCTGTCGGCGTGAGTTTTGTCCTGCTTTACGCTTTGGTGCGACGCGAGATCGATTGTCGTTTCACCGGCTCTCACGCTCTGCCGAGCCTCGACCCGGTGGCGCGGTTTACCGCGCTGGCGCTTTTCGGGGTGATCGTCCTTCTAACGCTCGTTTCCTTTCTGCACGGGCCGCTGGGCTGGGCGACAGCGCTGAGCGGGGCAGGGCTCGGTGTGGCCGTGACGCTTCTGCGCCGTCGGTCGCCCCTCCCGGCGCTGGCCGAGATTTCCTGGTCTGTCTTTCCGCTGGTGGCGAGCCTGTTCGTGCTGGTTTCGGCGGTTGAGCAGAGCGGTGTCATCCAGAGGCTGGCCACGTTCATTCTGTCTTACGGCCATGGCGCGACGGCTATTCTGGTCACGGGGTTCGGTTTCGGGCTGCTGAGTAATGTGATCAATAACCTGCCTTCCGGCCTGCTCGCTGCACAACTCGCCCCCGTGCTGGCGCCCCATGGCCCCACCTTGCAGGATGCACTGCTGATTGGTGTCGATCTGGGGCCAAATCTGACGCTCAGCGGCTCGCTGGCAACGGTGCTGTGGCTGATCATCCTGCGCAAGCATGGGCTCGACATCAGCTATGGGCGTTTCATGCGCTATGGCGCGGTGTTGACCCTCCCGGCGCTTGCGGCCTCCCTGCTGGTTCTGATGGTGTAGGAGCCGTTTATTCGCCATTCCGAGAAAATCGGCCTATAGGGTATTTGTGTCACACTATGTCAAATGGGGCCGTGTCTGCCCCCATGATGCAGGCGGAAGCCTTTTCCCGGTCGGGATCTGAAAATCGCCTTCCTGCCGTGCTTCTAGCGACCCCCCGTTTGTCATGCTGACCTGTTCTCAATCCCTTGTCCTGAGGCTCGACGCTTATGGCTGAACTCTCTTTTTCTGCTTCCGGCATGGCAAGCCCGTCTCTTGAGACACGGCAGGAGCGTCATGACCGCGGGCAGGAACTACGCAAGCAGACCCAACGCAGCGCCCATGCGGACTGGGCGCCTGCACCCGACCGTGTCGATCCCGTTTCGTTACTGGTGAAACAGGGTGAGAGCCGCATTCAGGATCTGCTGCCGATACGTTACGAGCGCATGCGCGCCTCGCCCTTTGCGTTCCTGCGGGGCAGCGCCGTGGTCATGGCCGCCGATCTGGCCAATGCGCCAGCGACCGGGCCTGTCGTGCAGAGTTGCGGCGATTGCCATCTGGCGAATTTCGGCAGCTATGCCTCGGCAGAAGGGATTGCGGTTTTCGATATCAATGATTTCGATGAGACCTATCCCGCGCCGTTCGAGTGGGACCTTAAGCGCCTGGGCACATCGTTCATTCTCTCCAGTCTGGAAAGCGGAGCATCGGACAAGCAGGCGCGGCAGAATACCCTGACCATGGCCAAGACCTATCAGCATGAAATGGCCCGTCTTGCCCCGATGAGCCCGCTCGAGATCTGGTCCGACCGGATCGATCTCGCCGCTGCCATCGACGGGTTTTCGGACAAGCATACGCGCAAGGGTATCAGCGTCCGGCTGGAGGCCCGGCTGGAGAGCGCCCGCGACCATTTCGGTCTGGTGTCGTTCGACAAGAACGTGCCCAAGCTGAAGGTCAAGCCGCCGCTGGTCATGCGCCTGCCTGCACGCGATGAGACCATTCGTGAGGCCTTTGCCCGCTATGTTGCCACCCAGCCTCCTGAGCGTGCCGTATTGTTGTCGCGCTACAGGCTACGCGACATTCTGTTCAAGGTCGTAGGTGTCGGGAGTGTTGGCACCTATTGCGCCATCGGTCTGTTCGCGACGCCCGATGGCGAGACGCTGCTGCTTCAGATCAAGGAAGCGCAGGAATCGGTTCTGGCCTCTCATCTTGCCGGGCCGCGCTATGACAATCAGGGCCAGCGGGTGGTGATGGGCCAGCGGCTGATGCAGGCGAGTTCAGACATTTTTCTCGGCTGGACGCATAGCGATGCCGCGAGTTCGGACCGCCCTGTCAGGAAACTCGACGGTGCAAACCGCCAGTTCTACGTGCGGCGCCTCAAGGACAGCCGCCTTGCAGCCATCGGCGCCGATGTCGCGCAGGAAGGGCTCGATGACTATGCAGCTCTCTGCGGTCGCGCTCTGGCCCGCGCCCATGCGCGCTCGGGCGATGTGGCGCTGATCGCCGGTTATCTCGGGTCGAGCGACAGTTTTGCCGAGGCGATTGTCGCGTTCTCGCAGGCCTACGCCGAGCAGACGAAGAAAGACTGGAAAGCCTTCAACGAAGCGATCGATAAAGGCGTCCTGCCCGTCGCTCAGTCCGGGAAATCGTAAGTTCGGAGAACGGTCAGCCAAGCCAGGGGTCAATGACGAAAAAAGCGAAGACCGTCGGCGCAAACAGGCTCAGGCTTGATACTCCCAGACAAAGGAGAGGCAACAGAAGGATCTGCCTTTTCGTCCCATGGCATCGCGAAGCGCAAGAGGCCCAGCACAGGCCTCCCGTCACGACGAAGACGCTCGGTACAGTTTCCTGCAAGCTGTTATTCGCTCGATGGGGGATCGAAAAAATTTCGTCAGAATAAAATGTCGCCAGAAAACAGAATCGTACCCTGCGCAAATCATCCCGTTGGCGAAGAGAAGCCGTAGCAGGAGTGTGGCGATTTAAGGCAGATCCTCCGGCGCGATCGTGCCCATCGAGAAAAGATCGCCGCGATGCTTCATATTTAGGCTCGCCAGAGACAAAAGAGGCGAGATGAAGAAGAGTGGAGCGGTGTAAAGATCGAAAGAGAAGCTTGTTGTAGGAGAGGCAAAAGTCAGAGCGCCTTCCAGAACGACCAGTTTGATGAAAAAATTTCGCTCGTTTCGTTGTCATTCTCATTCATTTTCCGGAGCAATACGGGCTGACGGCTAATCGCTCGCGCAATTCATCGCCAGTTCTCTCTTATCAGTCGTAAAGCTCGGAGATCGACCGCTCATTGAGCGAAATTGCGAAGCGTATTCTTGACATTTTGGCATCTTGCCACTATAGAATGGCGGCGTTCGGAGCAATCCGGCGCGATTTGAAGAGACAATTTTCACAAACGCCTGGAAAAAAATGACTGAAAAGAAAAACGACTGCGTTTTCTCCAAAACGAGCCGTCAGTATCGGCCCTCAGTCCATTTCACCCCTCCAGCGGGATTCATGAATGATCCCAACGGCCTCATTTTTGATGGGGCGCAATATCATCTTTATTATCAGCACAACCCCGACGCGGCCTATTCGGCCAATATCTGCTGGGGTCATGCGATCAGCACCGATCTGCTGACCTGGAAAGACCAGCCGATCGCCGTGCCGGATACGATCGACGGTCAGGCGTATACGGGCTGCGCCGTGCTCGACCGCGATAACAGTTCGGGGCTTTTCCCCAATGCGCATGGCACCAATATCGCCGCGCTCTATACCCGTTCGCTGCCAACGAGGCAGAGCCAGTATCTGGCCATTAGCACCAATAACGGCCAGAGCTTCGAGGAATATCCGGGCAACCCGGTTCTGAATATCGACAGCCCGAATTTTCGCGATCCGCAGGTGCTTTATCACGAGCCGACGCGCAAATGGGTCATGGCGCTTGCCGAGGTCGAGAAGCATCAGATCGGTTTTTACGGCTCGACCGATCTGATCCACTGGACGCATCTCAGCAATTTCGGCCCTGCCGGTCTGCCGACCGTCAATTACGAATGCCCCAATCTCATCCAGATCAGGGACGAGAGCGGCGCGCTGCGCTGGGTGCTGTTTGTGTCGATCAACCCCGGCAGCCCGATGGGCGGCAGTGTCACGCAGTATTTCATCGGTGATTTCGATGGTGCGGTTTTCACGCCCTCCGATGCCATCCTGCGCCTGACCGACTTCGCCAAGGATGCTTATGCCATGCAGGTCTATAGCGGCCTGCAACCGGGTGAGGCGGTTACTCTCGCTTGGATGGGCAACTGGCAATATTGCCAGGAGCTGCCGACCCGCGACTGGCGCGGCGCCATGTCTCTGCCGCGCAGCCTGTCCCTGCGTCACGACCCCAATGGCTATGCGCGTCTGGTTCAGATGCCGGTGGGTGTCGAAAAGCTGCGTCGTACCCTGTTGTGCGAGAAAGCGGCTTATCTCCCTCAGAATACCCATCGCGACATCGCCCTGCCCGTCGGCAAGGCGATCGAACTGGTCATTCGCCTGACAGTCGACGAAGCGCGTCAGATCGACCCGACCGGGTCTGGCCCGCAATTCAATCGCTTCGAACTCGCCTTCGCCAATGATCAGGGTGAAAAACTCTCGGTCGGCTACGACGTGTCCAGCACGCAGATCTGGCTCGACCGCAGCAAGCTGCGCGGTTTCGATCATCCGTTCTATACGGGGCGTTTTGCCGCGCCGATCAACACGGCGTTTTATCCCAACACCCGCAGTCTCGATCTGCATCTCTTCCTCGATGGCTGTGCTTTCGAGGTGTTCGCCAACGAGCATCTCGAGACGGCTACGGCGCTCGTCTATCCGGCCAAGCCGCTGGATATGCTCCGCCTCACCGCCGAAGGGCTGGGTGTGACGATCGACAGCCTCGAACTTTACACGCTTGATAAGACGATGTGCCGCGAGACCCTGTAAGCCTCTTTCTCCTGCACGCTCCGCTAAGAAAGAGCGATGCGCGGTAAGTCTCTGACCGCCGCAGGAACTGGCGCCCGTTAGCGGCGTCAGCTCCTGGCGTCAGTTCCTGCGGGCAGGGGCGCCGGGCTGTGTTTCGGCTGACATGCAGCCCGGCGCTTTGTCACATTTTGCATTGCTATCGCGGCCTGAGAGAAGAGCGCTTATTTCCCTATTCTCAGCCGGACAACGGCGCTTGATTGAAATTCCATGCCCTACGCGCTAGAATGGCGAAGCAGCGACGACGTTCCTGCCTCCAGCGGAGAGTCAAGACCGGGACGGCCCGGCGGAACCCGAGTTCTGGAGGCCACCATGGCGTGGATCGCGCTTCTTCTTGCAGGTTTGAGTGAAATCGTCTGGGCCGCTGCCATGAAGCAGTCGGCGGGTTTTACCCGTTTTATGCCCAGTGTCGTGACCGTGCTCGGTATGGTCATCAGTGTGGCGTTGCTTGCCTGGGCCATGAAAACCCTTCCCCTTGGCACAGCCTATATGATCTGGACCGGTATCGGCGCGCTTGGTGCGTTCCTGATCGGGGTAGCGTTTCTCGGTGAGGCGCTCAGCCCGGCACGCGGTCTGGCGGCGCTGCTGATTCTCTCCGGTGTCGTGCTGATGAAATGGGCGACCTGACCATAGGTCGCAGGATTTCTCGCACGGCCGTCCTTGCCCGCGATGGTTGTCGAAGATCCGTTACAGTCCCTTTCCCTTCGTTCCTCGTGCGGATCGACCGTCCCTGTCATAGGAGAAGACTCACAATCTTCCAGACGGGGTCGCGCCAACCAATGACACGCCGGATCACGATATCCGCTCTTTCTCTATTCCTTTACGCATCGTGGTCCGGCGCGGCTCTGGCTCAGAGCGCTACGGTCTATAACGGGCAGGTCTATACGTCGTCCCCGACGGTCAGCGCCGTCGAAGGGGTGCCGTCACAGGGCGAGGATGCACAGCAGCGTTGCAGACGCCCTCCGCCGGGAGACCGTCCGCCACCACCACCACGAGGTGGCGACGAAGGCCCCCCGCCACCGCCCGATGGTGACGAGCGGCGTGGTCCGCCACCGGAGCCGGGCGGAAACGGCTCGCATCGTCATGGATGCCGTCCGCCGCCACCGCCCCCTTATGGCGGGCCGGAAGAGCGATGAACCGCCCCCACACAAGGCGGTTGCACCCAGTGACGGCAGCATATCGACGCCTGATACTCTGTGTCTGTCTAGGCCTGATGCTGGCGGGCTGCGCCCCGCGCACCCAGCCTGATATGGATGTCGGCGCGGGAACATCTGACGATCCGGGCCAGTCAACCGGCGCTCAGCAGGGCAGGGCCGGCGGCGGTCCTTCCGGGAGCGGCATCTGGCCCGAAATTGCCCGGACCGCCTTGCAGACGGGCATGGGTTTTTTGCATCACTGACAAAGCCCGAAGTTTGTAGACAGTTTTAATCTCGCCCCGCTCGGAGAGTCGGAGCTTTGGCGCTACACTCTCTGTGGTTTTCACTCAGAGAGATTCTCCATGCAGCTCACCATGGCCCTGACCTATATCGACAAGGCGCTCCATCTGGCCCGGGAACGCGGGGTAGGTGTCGCTGTGGCCGTCGTCGATTCAGGTGGTCACTTGGTCGCGTTCAAGAAAGATGACGGCACCCAGCTCGGCAGCATCGAGCTGGCGCTTCTCAAAGCCAGAACTTCGGCCCTGTTCCTGCGCCCTACCGAAGCGATGGAAACGGCACTCCACGCAGGGAAAACGATGATCGCTACCCTACCCAACATGCTCCCCGCAGGCGGCGGCGTGCCGATTGTCATGAATGGCACGGTCATCGGTGCACTCGGCCTAAGCGGCGGCGAAGGCGAGACAGATGCAAGGCTTGCCGAAGCGGCTGTTCTGTAGGAAGGCTGAGTTGCCGCGATAGTTCGCAGAAGAGCCGCTGAACGTTTTCGTCGGGGCCTGTCTCACCTTGCTTTCAAGCCCCCTTGGGCTCCGGCTCAACGACAGGGAGCGCATCACAGACGGCCATCCGCTACTTTCTGGATGTCGTCGAATATATCGTCCCATTCGTCAGAACCGAAATCGAATAAGCCCAGAAATTTCAGGTAGAACATGCCTTCACTTGCTATGAAGGCTACGCGCGCCCTTCTGTCTTCGGAAGATTCGGCAATAAAATTATCATATCTTTTTCTGTACCAGTCTTTGGCAGGCCCCTTATTTTGATCCTGCGCCAGCAGACCAGCAAGAACTGCACATCTTTTGCTCTCTGGTAATGCAATCAAATCCCTGGAAATCGCCACATGTGCCCGGATTCTGCCTGCCACGTCATTACAATCCTTTGCGGCAAGATCGTAGGCGGTCTCTTCGATAGAGAACCATTTCGCAACCAAAGCGGAGATTAACTCCTCTTTCGTTTTGAAGCAGGATTGCACGCCGCCTTTTGAGATGCCCGCCTCTTTCACAACCGCACCAATAGAAAAATTACCAACGCCTTGCATGGTTATTACTCTTTCCGCAGCGTCTATTACCTCGTTTCTATCTATTGTTTTTTGACGGCCCACGATTATACCTCATTAACAATTTACGATCTTAATTTTGCGCATTTTTTGTGCAATTGCGCTCGGATTGTCATGCCTCTTTCTAACAACCACTTTACAGCAGATATTCAAAAGATGGCACTGCAGTTTTATCGATAGCCCCGTGGATACAGGCTATCGCGAAAAAAACATCTAGAATTATATCAAGAAATTTGCGGAATATATATTGTATTATTATAAACAACCATCTGAAATCAGAGGGGGTTTTATTGTATATTATGGTAATTTACACGAATTTGGTGCTTTAGTATTTTTTCTCTGCTAGTGGCATCTGTGACGTGGGTCCGTCAGATCCTGATATGATCTGCCTTTGCGGTTAAGCCGACCTTGCTGCCAGACTCTGGCCTCAGCTTCGCGGCTGAGCAACAGGTCTCCTGACTGGTGAGGGGCGAACTCTCTTTGGGTGAATTATCACTCCAAGCCGTTCTGGCTGCGTCAGAAGACTGCCGACATGGTCTGGCAAAGGTCGTCTGGCGGTTCCTCGCACCCGGATTGCAGAACCTCGAACCGGGGCTCCCGGACTGACCGGGCATGGAAGAGTTGCTCATGTTTTTGAAAAAAGATCTGCCGACCGGGGGCTTTTTTTGAGGCTTAAAAGATTCGATTCTCGGGTCCGATGCTGCGATGCCTTTAGATTCATGATTGAGCGGGTATCAGTACAGTACTGGATAAACCTGTCATATTTTGAAATTAACTTCTCGTCAGAGAATAAAAAAACAAAAAACGCCTTATATTCAGTTACTTATTCTTTTTTTAGTAATCCCGCGGCTGGGAGATTTTTGCAGTCTCTCTTTCGAAGCACAGAATCGCATTGATTTCCAATACGATCGTATTTTATAAAATCTCCATAGCCAATAGTTGTCCTGCCACTGTATGTGGCAGGAGTTTTGTAAATAACAAAAGAAAATATTCGCCTAAATATAGCGTTCCCAATGAAACTATTGGAGCGCCAACTTTGGGTCTAATGTATTCGTTTACGGTTATTCGACAGCTTATTGGATGCAAAGGAAATCCACATATCTCTTTGAATTCGCGTGCGGAGAAGCGAAATGGCGTTGATAGATTGGAGCCAAACAGGCGGCGCATATACACTCAAAAATGTCGACGTTCTAGACGTTCGACCCGCGCCCACTCAAGCAAAAGACGACGTCTTTACGCGAGTTGATATCAGCGGTGGAGGCGGTTGGATTCGGATAACCGTCCCGACGCCCTCAGCGACGAAAGATCTGACGTTTGTCTTTTTCGTGAACCCGGGTGACAGCAACGGGACCGATGCTCCCATTCTCGGATACGAGTTCGTGGGCCAGACCACAACCCCGACAACCGTCAGCACCGGCTACAATTCTGCCACCGGTTTAACGACCGTGGAGGTATCAGCGCGGTCCTCCAAGGGTTTTACCACTACTTATCGTATTCTCTATATCGGAAATCCTTTCAACTTGCCGGCGAACGGAAAAACCGAAGTCCGTAACCTGACTTACGGGGAAAAGATAAGTTATAAAGGCATAATATGCTTTCTTGCGGGAAGTGAAATACGAACTCCTCAAGGCGCTGTTACAATCGAGTCGCTACGCGTCGGTGACGAGGTCTGCGTTTGGGATGTAGCCGACCAGAGAGAGGAAATCCGTCCTGTCACTTGGATAGGCAAAGGGTTTGCTTCGGTCATTCCTTCAATCCCGGATGATGAAGCAGGCTGGCCGATATGCATCTGTAAGGATGCGATTTCTGACGGCATTCCATCACAGGATCTTCACGTCACAGGCGAACACAGCATCTTTTTCGATAATCTGCTTGTCCCTGCACGTATGCTGGTTAACGGCAGGAGTATATATTTCGATAAGAGAGTAAAAGAATATGAATTCTACCATATAGAGACGCAACAACATTCTATTATCTGGGCTAACGACCTGAAAACTGAAAGCTACCTCGACACAGGTAACAGGCATGGATTCACAAGCCAGAGTGGCGGCGTCGTCGTCCCGATCAGACCTCTCAACTGGTCATCGGATGCGGTGGTACGGCTGGTGACCGATCGGGCCGTGGTCGAACCGCTCCACGCAGTACTGGCCCGACGATCTGAACGGCTCATAAAGGAAAATGTTCAGCAGTCCAACTATCTGACTGCGGATCCCGAGCTTTGCCTCGAAACTGATGCGGGTCTTATAATCTGGCCTAGCAGAAAGCGCGAAGACTATGCGATTTTTTCCATTCCATCAGGTGTAACGTCGTTAGTAATACATTCCCGGGTCTCACGGCCTTGCGATGTATTTGGACCTTACGTTGATGACAGGCGGAGGCTTGGCGTGTTGATTGGCCGGATTACGTTGTTCAGCCCGACAGAAACGACGCAAATCACCACTCACTTGAGTGAGAAATTTCTCTCTGGATGGCACGAGGGTGAGAGCCAACAGGCACGCTGGACGACGGGCTCGGCTGCGCTCCCCCTTGATAGGCAAGATTGTTCTGGAAATGCGTCCCTCGCATTGCAGATCGTCGCCGGGGGGCCGTATATCAGGCAGAGGGCACACAGCCAGAACCTGACGATTACTGCGGGGCAAATGGCGGAGAAGAAGACGGTGGATCCGTCTGTCGTAACGGGTTGCGCCCTGCCGTAATTCGCTGAGCCGTTAGGCGTCATACCCCTGATAATCAGACAGCTCTGGCGCTGCTGGAAGACATTCCGTCAGGATAGCAGCGCCAGCAGGATATCTGATTTGCCCCGCAATCGTGAGAGTTCGGCGGCTCTCGGTGCTGATCGAGGAGCATAGGCAGCTTCGTACTTCACCATCTTTGACGCGACCGATCAAACGACCTGGCTTCCTTTCTGTGGCAGCAGGCCCGCGACAAGCTTGTGTGCCCCGTGATGAGGCACATCACTCACACTCGTGTGGAGCATGCCTCTCCAGCAAGCTACCGCTCATCACGAGGATAGAGACTCCTCTGGCGCCTCAGTGTTTTCAGCGATTGTAGAATGCCTTGCGTGGACAGTATTCCAACGTTGCGTCCCGTCAGAATGGGGGGATCAGGGAGCAATGATTTAATTGCCCTCGCGGCAGTCATCAGGTCGCGGTCTGCAACGGTTACACAAGGAGAAGGCCGTTTTTGCTCCCGCTATTCGCTCTGTCGCCGGTATGTGCCGCGCACATCCACTCTCTTCACAGAATCTGCTCAGAATTCGCGGAAGTAATGCGCTATGCCATCGCCTCATGACGAAGGCGCCGGAGAAAAGTGCGATATGCAACGCTCAGGGGCGAATTGACTGAAAAATGTGCCGCGTATGATACTGCTGTGGCGCAGGTCGATGAAGCGGCATTGTCGTATCCTCGGCGGACGCTTCCGAGGCGCGGGATACAGCCTTCCTCGCTGCGGCAATCGGCTTAGCTACGCGTGAAAAAAGGATCGCGCTCAGTCTCGTCAACTTTCGCCATGTCTAAAAAATGAGTAAGATGAAGGTCCACCAGTGAGCGCCCAAAGGCGATCCGATGGACGAAGCTCTCAAGGCGTCCCGGTTCGTTAATAGCGAAGGCGGCTCCAATTGATAAAGCTAGCCACTGACATCTGTTCGGATGGTGAGCCGATTTCTTGCCGTGCCAACCTATCTTCAGTCGCAGAGAGTGCGCGCTATATCTCTGAGCAGTATCTGGCCTCCACAGGCGCCACTGGCTGACCCCGCCAGGAGGCTTGCTGCTGAGACAGCTTTCACAAAAGTCGGACGCGGCTCCTGCAATTCACGAAGCCTTATAAAAACAAGATCAAAATGCCTAACCTGACATCGATATTATTGAGGGCTCGCAAAGCGCGATACACGCTAAGCCACTAATAAATGGAAATATTCGATGATAGTGGCGGACCCGAAAGGAAAGCTATTTTTCAATTAAAACAATAAGATACTATGTCTAACTTGCTCAGGAGGACGAGAGAAAATCAAAGGGTTAGCCAAGCCATTGTCTAACCCTTTTGAGCAGGCGTCTAGCCGTCAAGCCGTCAGAGCAAGCCGGGCGATCATGCCCGATCGCGTCTCGTTTTCTTCCCTGGCACGCCTGTCCAGGCGAGCCAGAATGCGGCGGGGCAGGGTGATATTGATCCGCTCGGCCGACTCATCGAAGAGCGCCGGATTGACGGCTGCAAAGCCCCAGATCCAGCCCGGCCCGCTCCACTCGCTATCAGCCCTAAGCTGGTCGAGCGGGGAAGGGCGCGGTACGCTCTGGCCGTTTTCGATGGCGTCCTCAATCCATAGCGTGATGGCCTCCGCAGCGCCGCTCACGGCCTCATCGAAGGTATCGCACGCCGAGAAACAGCCGGGCAGATCAGGCACGATCACGCCGAACGCCTGGGTTTCCGAGCCTGTCTCGATAACGATTGGGTAGTTCACTGGTCTCCTCCGTTGCCGGGCTATTTCAGCCCGGCTGTCCGGCTCGACTATAAGCAGCCGCTCAAACTGGTCCCGCTTGATGAGTCGGCAGTGCAGATCACATTTTGCCGTTGAGCTTTCATGCCAATTTTTGCATCGACATTATCGGTGCAGTGGTGGATCTATCAGAGTAAGAAACATATTTTGACTTATCGTAGGTAATTTTCAGGTCTTCTACATTATATTTTCCGGTGACATCTGATGAACTTCCTGTGCCATTCGTGCTTTCGACGCCTATATAAGAGCCATTCAAGTACCAATTATTCAAGTTCTCGATCTCGGAATATTGTGGATACAAACCAACTATAGCTTTAATGGCGGCCATTAAGCCCTGATTAAGATTAATCGTTGTTGAGTACATCACGCCGTCATTAGACGGAAGCGTGGGGTTTATGTAGTCAGCCTGAGATCCGGAGAAATTATAAATTGAACCGCCAAGAGATTTAGGTAAACTGATATATGCTTGCGGCTGTCCGACCGAATCGATTGATACGAACTGCAGAAAAATACCAAAATTTAGATTATTACTATGATAATTTATGGTGAAGTTGATGCCTGCCTGATAAGATCCCGTGTTTCCGTGATAGTCACTTATTCCCTGATTGAAAGAAGCTGTGATCTGGTGACTAAACGAGTACTGATTATCGACAGAACCTAAAGTGGAGAGCTGGACATCGAGGAGGTTTCCACCTTGAGCTGCCATTTGGTAGACATAATGTCCGTTCTTGGGGTCACGGAAAACATTATAATCAGTTTTTCCTGCCATGGAATTCGCTGACCCTTGCGTCCAGTGCCCTATGGAATTGCCGTACTTTTTGTCCCAGACTTGGGATGAAGTCCCGGCCTCAGGATTGAGTGCCGACTGCCCTCGCCATTGGATGACGCCCCAGTCAGGAGAGGATCCTCCATTAAGCGTGGAGTGCTTGTCACTATACTGAATCTGCCCATTCACAACCCCTTGCGTATTCATCGCGAGATTGGGACCATCAAGGCTCGGATCTGAGAAGATACTGCTCACGGTCGTTGCAAAATGGTTATTTCTCAGATCGTTCAGGCTTTTTCCATTTGCAAGCT
This sequence comes from Asaia sp. BMEF1, assembly GCF_051628905.1. Classification (GTDB taxonomy): domain Bacteria; phylum Pseudomonadota; class Alphaproteobacteria; order Acetobacterales; family Acetobacteraceae; genus Asaia. The sequence goes on from NZ_CP157575.1 coordinate 2,956,851, forward strand.
CGGTTTGATAGCTGGATATCTCGGTTTGGGTAAGTGCACGACCCAGAACGGTCGCCCCGACATTCTGAAGCACGTCATGCGCTTCTGGGCAGTAAGCAAGATCCTGACGGGCCTGGCTGATACTATAATTTCCAGCCCCAATCGCATTAGCCGTGCCATCACGCCACGCCTGATTATACTCGGGCATGTAGGGGTGACCCATAATAGACGGGATCAGATTTTGGAGGGTATCCAGAGCTTCTGGGCAGTGAGCAAGATCCTGACGGGCCTGGCTGATACTATAATTTCCAGCCCCAATCGCATTGGCCGTGCCATCACGCCACGCCTGATTATACTCGGGCATGTAGGGGTGACCCATAATAGACGGGATCAGATTTTGGAGGGTATCCAGAGCTTCTGGGCAGTGAGCAAGATCCTGCCGGGCCTGGCTGATACTATAATTTCCAGCCCCAATCGCATTGGCCGTGCCATCAAGCCACGCCTGATTATACTCGGGCATGTAGGGGTGACCCATAATAGACGGGATCATGTTTTGGAGGGTATCCAGAGCTTCTGGGCAGTGAGCAAGATCCTGCCGGGCCTGGCTGATACTATAATTTCCAGCCTCAATCGCATTGGCCGTGCCATCAAGCCACGCCTGATTATACTCGGGTATGTAGGGGTGACCCATAATAGACGGGATCAGGTTTTGGAGTTGGTTTTTTACGTCGTCGCTACGAGCTTCGGTTGTTGAAAAAAGAGTAAAAATTCGTTGCTCGCCAATAAGCATAGCGTCCTCAGAACGAGCTATCGGCTTGGCAACGTCACTGCTTAGCATGGTCACAGGATTGGAGGCTTCAGAATTTGGAGCTTGGTCTTTTATAACGGGTGTTGTCACTCGGCTAACACCGGCGAGTGTGCTCGTCTTCAGCGCGGTGTCGTCAGTCAGAAATTGCATCTTCGGCAGATTTGTCACCTTGTCTACGGGCGACGCCTGGATCGCTGCAATTTTATGCGCGAGTTGCTGGTCTGTCTGCCTGCCAGACTGAGGTAGCACGTCTATTGCTTCCTGCGCAGCAGTGAGCGTGGTTTCTTGATTACTGATCGCGTAGGACTGTCTCGACATCTGTGCGGTGAGCATCTTGACATCGCTACTCTGTGCCAGATGCGCGACCAGCTGTTTCTCGACGCGCCCACTTCCCTGTTTGGGCAAAAGCCCTCCCTGATCTTTCGTAGAAGTTGCAGCAGGAATCGCGGTTGCGTTGGCATTATAGCCTGATATAGCGCCCCCGGCGGGACTGATGAGATCATCCTTTCCTGTAGACGCAGTCAGAATGTCAGCATGACGGGATGCAAGAAAAAATTGATATTCGGACATAAAAACGCCCCCCAAAATTATCTATGCAATAGAAATTTATTGGTTATAATGTGGTCAAATAACCTTTTCGTTATTTCTATTAATAATAGAACTTAAACATAGGTAATTTTAGATAAAATCTAATTTTATTTGATGCATGGAGCAAGTTCCTATATTTTCCTCCTTGTCACAATTTGTAGAATCGCATTTTTTACGTTACTTCTCACACGCTCGTACCTGATCACGCAGGCCGATATAGTCGCCGATCCAGCGGATTGTCTGGGACTGCGGGTTAGCCTGGATCTATGCAGCGAGCGCCGCCTGGTCTGCCGTCGAGTAGGGCACGAGGGCCGGGCACGGCACATAGTGCATCGGTGAGCAGCCGGTGAGCCCCATGAGGGCCACGAGAACGAGCCGCCTCATGCCGATCCATCCCTGAGCCGCTGCAATACGGCCTCCGCCGTTGCTGGCTTGTCTGCCTGAGCCTGGGCCATGGCTTGCGCCTTGAGCGTCGTGGCATCGGCTTCGGCTTTTGCTGCCTCTGACGTCTTTACAGACGCCGCATTCTTTCCGGCCCGGTTGGCATACCAGACCAGGGCGCCCAGGGCCGCGACGACGAACGTCCCGGCCCCCGCGATGAGATCGGCCGTCATGGCTTGTGGTCATCCGCGTTCGCCGCGTGCTTGTCATTCATCGCGAGCCGGTTGACCAGAAGATAGATCGGCAGCCATCTCGAATTCGACGCCGGGCGCCGCCAGAACCGGGCCACGATGGCGCAAAGCGCGATGAGGAACGTCCCGATCGCCGTCAGATCACCGGCGATTTCTGCCGGGATGAACGGGAGAACAGACGCGTAAAACTGTTGCCAGTCCAGATCCATGGTGGCGGTTCCTTATGCTCGATTTTGTGAGGGATGGCTTGTCAGGCGGCGAAAGCCACACCGGGGATTTGCTGACCGGAATAAACCGCCAGCTCCAGCCGTCTGCGCCGCTGCAGGCCGGGCAATACAGTGAGCCGCCCTTTGACGGTCGCCTTGTCCCAGCGCAGGAGCTGCTGTCCCGCCTCGGCATATCGACCTTGATTCAGGAGGCTCAGAAGCGTCGACCCGCGCATGGCGCTGCTGCCCACATTGAATTGCCAGGATAGAAGCGCGCCTTCCTGCCACGGCTGGAGCGGCACCGAGGCTGCATCGAGCAGTGTCGTGCGCAGACCCGAGAGGGTCTGCCGAGCCAGCACCACGGCTTCGGCTTCGGTAATCGGTTTCGTTCTGGCCGTGACGGGCGTGCCGTCAGCCAGAAAGCGGTTGCCTATGCCGATGGTCCAGTAACCGGCGGGGCAAAGATAGGGCGCAAGGCGCAGCCCCTCGATATCGTCCCGGCGCATGAACGCCAGGGCGATTTCCAGTGAACTGGTCATCAATCATGTCTCTAAAACGAAAAAAGCCGCCCGGATGGGCGGCTTAGGTGCTGCGTCTAGTTGAGAATATTGTCGGCATTCGCCGTCTTTATTGCCGTTTCGATAACCATGTGTATTTTCTGAAAGCGGACGCAGTTCCGTGTCGGCTATTCAGTTTAACCTGAGTCTGCAACAGCGACGTTTCAGAACTTAGGGCTAGCGATCTACGATATCGATTGATATGGTTCCTAATATTGGGTCGAAATATACCCCGTCCCGGTTTGATGTACATTGGATCGAGTTCCATATTCATAGTCAAAAACGAAAGTATGATTTAAATATGACGACAAGACCGTCCGCATCTATCTCAAAGATTACATTCTCTGGTGGTCAGGAGTTTTATTTCGAACCAAAAGAAAAAATTATTCTCGTTGGTCCGAATAACAGCGGTAAGTCGCAAACCCTACGAGAAATTATTGCAGTTTGTCAAAATGGGGATCAAGCTCGCCCCTTTGTCCTAAAGAAAGTGGAAATTTTAAAATCAGGAACAAGTAATGATCTGAAGAATTTCCTAGAAAAAAATGCATCATACCGCGATGGTATATACAGTTACAAAAACTGGCAAATGGATTTTCGAGTATTAAACATGTGGGATATGTCTCCTTCTCTGCAGAGTGGTCTCTCTGATGGATATATCAAGAATATTGATGCTAATGGGCGACTGCAAATATGCATGCAACAAAAAAGCATTGGCCCAAATGACCAAATATCGAAACCACAGCACGTCTTGTATGATAATTCAGCACTAATGGAGAAAGTCAGCTATCTTTTCCATCAAGCGTTCGGGCAGGATATCATGTTCGATTTCAGAGGAGGCTCGGTAATACCAATCCATGTAGGCAAGCTACCCGACTCAAGCTTGATCGATCGTGTAGGAGACGCATACGTTGCAGCTGTGCGCGCCAACCCGCTTTTGGATCGACAAGGCGATGGTATGAAGAGCTATGCGGGCATTTTATTTGAAACTATCGTTGCGGATCTCGATATCAATTTGCTTGATGAGCCTGAAGCATTTTTGCACCCACCTCAGATGCGTCGTCTTGGAGAAACCTTAGCCTCAGAAGTTAGTGGACAATTGATTGTAGCCACACATAGCAGCGACATCATGCGGGGCTTCCTGGAAGGGACGAAAGGCAATGTTCGTGTTCTGAGGATTCGGCGTGAGGGGCTACAGAACCTCGTCTCAGAAGCTGAACCTGCCGTGATACAGGAGTTGTGGGCAAGACCTGAGCTAAGATATTCAAACGCTCTTGAAGGCGTATTTCATGAAGAAACAATCATTTGTGAAGATGATAGCGATTGCCGTGTGTTCAATGCAGTGGCGGACTATCTATCTGCAAAAGATGATAAATTATGGAAAGATACTGCTTATGTGCCAACGGGCGGCAAGCACGGTGTCAAAAAAGTTGCAGAAGTTCTTAGGAATATTGGCGTCCCTATCAAAGTCGTGTTCGATATAGATTTCCTGTCTGAGAAAAACGTTGTGAGAGACACTGTTCAGGCGTTCGGTGGAAACTGGGAGGAAATTGAACCACTATGGACGCGTGTCGATGCTGCCGTCAGGCGTGGAACGAAACCCAAGTCTGTTGATGAAATAAAAAGAGAGCTAATTTCTCTTATCCAAAATTGTAAAGAAGAGAGATTGCCTCGTGGTGAAATTACCGAAGCGATGAAGCAAACTTCATCATGGAATCTCATTAAAAAAATTGGGAAAGATGCAATTCCAAATGGAGAGGCACAGTCTCAATACGAAACTCTAAAATGCCGATTGGAAGACATAGGCATTTATTTGGTGCCTGTAGGTGAAATTGAAAACTTCTGTCGAAATCTAGGAAATCACGGCCCTAAATTCGTTAATAAATTGCTTACTGAAGTTCCGCTCGATGATGTTAGGCTCGAGTCTCTGAGACAATTCGTCTCCTTCGTTCACAAAGGCAAGCATGCGCCTTTATCGGGTGATGTAACGAAACCTGAAAGAAATGAAGATGATACATAAGAAAACGGATTTTTTATGCACATCTAATTTTGTTTGTATATAACTTATAATATAATTTATGGTATATTGAGTATATTATTTCCATATTAATTGATGCGTATTTAATTTCCTGAGGCCAGACAGCAGTTAAGGCAGATTAGCACGATGAAATGCGTAGTTGTTACAGATCTCATATGAATGGCCATTTTGGGTCTAGGTCTGCTCGAAAGCGGACTTACAGCTCTCCACCCATTTCAGCCTAGCTGGTTGTTTCTGGCGTCCCTTTACCAAGGGCTTCTCGCAACAGAACATTCTGCGCTCGCAGCTCTTCGATCAGCTCGAGATTAACCTTCTCCCGTGCCTCCAGATTATCCACACGGGCATTCAGCCGGTCGATTTCCTCCTGCTGCGACGCGATGGTGGCCTTCGAGCTCGATGCCCCGAAGCCGATCAGCCAGGGGATGGTGAAGAGCAGCCCGCCGATCACCGCGGCCCACCAGGGCTGCGGGGTAAGGTTCTCAGGCATTGCCCATTCTCCCCAACGCTGCCCGGATATTGAGCAGGGCAAGCGCGCCATAGGTCGCGATCGCAGGCACAAGCGCGCTCGGGGCGATCAGTCCGAAAGCGATGAATGCCCAGGCCGTGAAAGCCGCAATCGCCGAGGCGCGACGCAGGGCGAGATGATTGCACAGCGCCCCCACGATCTGTGCACCGCCCGTCAGCCAGGCCAGCAGGGCATAGACAAGCGTTGGATCGTCGGCGCGGGGCAGAATGGCGAGAAGCTGCCCTATGCCCGGCCATGTCACATCCGTCTGCGGTAGTGCCAGGAGCAGGCAGGCCCAAAGGGCGAGCGCGCTTCCGAGGCAGAATTCCTGCATACGCATGGTGTTATCCTCCTGTTCGTTCAGACTGAAAGCCATGTGAGGGCGGCATCGGCCATGAGAGGCGTGAGAGTGAAATCCTGACGATTCCTGCTGAGCGGCACAGTCGTGATCACGGCCTTGATCATTTCGCCCTGGCTGAGATGGACGGCCAGTGCGTTGACGGTGATCGTTATGGGAGCATTCCTGTCCACGCGGATACGTCTCTGCTCCGCCGTATAGAGCGAGGTCGATCCGCCCGAATCAAATCGATACAGGCTGCAGATGATCTGTAAGAAACTCCAGTCTCCATCCCTGATACCGCCCCAGTCCTTGAGCTGGAACGTGGCGGCAAATTCCACCTGCAGCGTGATGCCGCTGACGCGGATATCCTGGCTGGCAACGTTCCAGCGCTGATCGCCCAGCTCGGCACCGGGGATCGATGCGCGGCCCTGTGTGACGGGCGGGGTGATCGCTTCCACGGGTATGTCGGAATAGACATAGACCAGCCCTGTGAAGTTGAGCCGGTCCTGCCGATCGAACGTGTTGCCCAGCACCTGATCGCGCGAGATCGTGGCAGGCTGGCCATGCGTCAGGCGACCGATGCCCCATTCGGCCTGGGTGCCGTCATCGGCGAAATAATACACGTCACCATCGGCAAAGGCGCCGCTCCAGCCGCGTCGACCGGGCGGCGCCCCGCTCAGGGCAAAAGGGCCTGTGCCGGGGTTGTTGGACCGCTCAAGCACGAACGGGGCGAATTTTGGCATCAGAGACGCTCCTTGACGGTCATGGTCGTGGCCCGCCGATCGGCAGCGCCGGCCGGGCAGGTGATGTCACCCGGTGTCAGGCGCCCGAAGATCATCGCGCTGTTGCGATCGGGGGCGGAAAGATCGGGCACGAAAAGGATGTTTCGCCCCGTCGCGGCCGTGTTCTCGATGCTGCGGATCTTCGGCAGCTCGGCGATGCCCAGAGACTGGTGATCGATCGCGATCGCGCGCTGGCGATAGCGCAAAGTCGGATATTCCACCCCGGAGAGGCTGGTGGCCTCGTCTATGGTGGCCTCGTCTATGGTGGCCTGCTGGCTCTCATTGCCCTGCCAGCTCATATTGCGCTCGGGCTGCCAGAGCGGCCCGAGATAGGCGAGCGGGAAAGACAGGAAGCCGTCAGGATTATCCTGATCGCTGATCGAGATATCGAGCTGCGTAATTGTCTGGTCGTTCGGAAACACAACGAGGAACTGGCCCGAGACGGTTTGCGTCTGCTGCCCGCCCGAGGCGTAAACGACACCCGCCCCGTTGCGGGCAACGAGGGAATATCGCGCTCCCGCCGTGAGATTGGTACGGTGAAATGAAAAGCCCCGGCACAGGATCGGCCGGGGCAGATGCGCGATGAGATAGGCTTCCTTTCCCGGCACGCGCCAGGCGGTCGAAGGCGCCCCCTGATCGTTTTGCAGATTGATCAGGGGCAGTTCAGCCACCTGCGCATTGCCCTCCAGCCGCGCCTCCATGAGCGCGTTCTCTGCGCCGAATGCGCAGGTCCAGGCCTCGGCCATGGCCGTTCCTTTCGAGTTTTCTGGTTTGTGAGAGATCGGGCCGATTCAGCGATCGGGCCTGGTCTTTTCCGCTTTGGGGAGGCGTGGATGCAAAAGTGGCCCAGCCGCTGCCAATTCCGTTAAAACGGCGGGCCACTTTGCCAGCAATGATGTCACGACATTCCTGCGTGGCATCATCGAAGCTCTATGAGCCCTTGCCTGACCATTTTGTCGGTCGGGCAAGGGCTCGAATGGCGTTTATGCATCGCGCCAAAAGTGGTTTAGCGCAGCCTATCCCGAAATGTAACGCAAAAATAACGATTCGAACGAGAGAGTCAGGACGCCCTTGCCTCAGTACCTAGACCAGAACGGTCAGGGTCACGCTCGCCTCGGCAGAGCGGATCTGCTCGCCGATCACGAGCCCGGTCACGCCCCCGCGCAGACCCGGCGCTGGCAGATCGAGCCGCAGCGCCTGGCCGAGATCGATGCCGCCCGCGACAGAGCGCGGCAGGGTCAGGCTCCAGAGATGGCGCTCCGCCCCCCAGAGGTCGCCATGGCTATTGGCGGCGTTCTGGGCATCGCCCTCATCGATCAGCGCGGTCGGAATCACCGGCAGATCGCCGGGCTGGCGATAGCGCAGCTTGATGGTGGGCAGATACCAGGCTGCGACACGGTCCTCCTGCAGCACATAGCTCTGCCGCTCGGCCGTGATACGCGGATGCAGCGCATTGCCGCCCTGTTGCACCGTCTGGTTATGCGCATAGCCGATGCGCCACCGGAAAGGCGGTGGCGACAGCCCGCTATCGAGCGCAAGCCCCGACAGGGCCGTGACCTGGTCTGCCGTCAGCACCCGCGAGGGCGTGCCGCCGGGCATTTGCAGACGCAAGGGCGTGAGCGTGCCCTCATGGCTGGGCACGAGCCGGATGCCGAGCCCCGAGAGCCAGGTATTGACGATCTGCCGCCCCGTGACCGCCTGGCTCCCGTCCCAGTACCAGCCCGCCTGGCGCGTATCCTCCCATGATCCGGCAAGCCATTGCGCGGGCATGGTCAGATCCTCGATCAGCATCTGGCGCAGGAGCGGCAGCAGAGTGCGCGGCGCTGCCCCCGAGGGGAAATCGCCCGTGGCATCGACCGTAATCGCATAGACGGGCTTTGTGCCGAGCCGGATGAACAACCCGCCCGAACTGCTCTGCATCTGCCAGGTGCCCGGTGCGGGGGGTGACGCATAGAGATCGCCCACGGCTCCGCCATAGGCGATGCCACCGGCAAACCCGCCCTCGTAGAGCGTCGCCACAGAGCCCGGCCCGTCGCTGATCTGGTAAACGAGATTGACGGCATCGATCAGCACCGGGGTCAGATTGAGCGCCGTGCCACGCAGGCGCGGCATCGAGCGGCCCTTGAGGTTGGCATCCGCGCCAAAGCGCCCCGAACCGGTGTAGGAGCCGACCGGCATGATGACCTCATCGAGCCAGCCGGAGACCTCACGCAGCGCGATCTGCACGTTCAGCCGGGCGGGTTGCCACGAACTGCCCAGCCCGGTGAATAGGGGCACAAGCGCCGCGCTCGCCGGGTCGAGATCCATCTGACGCACCGTATCGCGGGATTTGAAACCGGCCCGGATACGCACCGGCATCCGGTCGATCACGCGATCGCGGATCAGCACATCGAAACGCCCATCGGGATTGGCGAGGGTGATGGCCCCCCAGCTTTCGCGCACGGAGGGCGAGGCTGGCGACAGATCGAGCCTGCGATCGATCGCAAAGGCATCGGCCAGCAAGGGCGGATAGGGCCGACCGGCCTCATCGACATACCTCGCATCCGACAGGCGCAGCGTGTCGATCACGCTGCTGCGAAACGGCAGGAGCGTGATCGTGCCCGCCGCCGCAGTGCCCAGACCACGGACGAATTCGACATCGAGCGGGCGCTCGGCATCGATCTCGACCGCATGGAACAGAACGCCGCTCATGCTGCCCTGCCTTGCGCCTGATGGCGCTGCTCGGCGAGCTGCTTGTTCATAAGCTCACGCAGCTCGTTGAGCGATGCGACCAGTGTTCGGGTGCTGTCCGTCTCAATGGCTTTCATAGCCGATGCGGTGAGGACTTCCGGCTTGGAGTTGCCGACCGTGAGCAGCATCTGCTGGATACGCGTGTAGTCGGCCGCGTAATCCTGCCCTGAGCCGTTATAGCTCATGCTCTGCGTGAGCAGGGCCTCCGCCGCGCTGCGCATGGATTGCAGCGCCTCATAATCGCCTTGCCCGGCCTTGTTCGCGAGCGTGTTGAAATTATCGTTTGCGGCTCGGTACTGCGCCTCTGCCGAGAGCGGCGAGTAGCTGGATGTGCTGAGCCCCTTCGCGAAATCGAGCAGGTTACTGACGACGGACGCTGCCGAATTCGAGGCCTGGTCGCGTTCCTGCTTCGCCGTTTCAACCGCCTTGTCGGCATATTGCTTCTGGATGGCCAGACGCTCTGCCGCGAGCGTCCGATCGAGATCCGTCGCCTGCTGCAGATAGGTCTTATTCCCGGCATAGGCGTCGCCAAGAAAGCCCTTCCAGGACTCCGCCAGCTGGCGCCTTTGCTGCGTGGCCGAGAGATCGAAATCCATCAGATCGGCGCCCTGCTGATTGCCCTGCGCCGCCAGGAGCCGGGCTTTCACCGACTGCCCGCTTTCAGTCAGGCTGCGCATGTTCTGATCGTAGCCTTCCCGATAGAGCGCGCTGAACTTGTCTGTAAGCGCGTTGCCGTCAAGCCCGTAGGCACCGGCCTGGCTGGCCGCGTCGGCATAGGTTTTTTTCAGCGCCTCCATCTGTTCCACCCAGCTCTGCTGACCGTTGACCGTGGCCTTCATGAGATTGGGCATGGTGTTGCTGACAAACTCGGTGATGGTGGCAACCTGCGATTGCAGATCGCTGGTCGAGACCGTCTTGCCGTTGAGCATATGATCGAGCGCCGTGCGCAGATCGCCCGTGGCCTCGGTAAAGCCCGAGACCGTGACGGTGCCGTCACTATTGAACTTCGAGACGGCAACGTGCAGCGCATCCACCGTGTCGGCCATGGCTTTGAGCTGCGTGACCGCGCTCTGGAACGAGGCCACGCTATCGAAGCTCGCTGGCATTCCCTGCGAGAGCGCCTGGGTGAAGGTGGCATTGCCGTCGCTGCGCAGCTTTACGCCGCCGAGCAGATCCTTGAGGCTGACGGAACGCTGATCGGGGTCTTTATTGTTCGGATCGTCGCGCACCGTGCCGAGATAGGCATTTTCGGCCTTCAGCCCGAGGCTCGACATCATGGTGTTGAGGCTGGCCAGCTCCGATTTGAGCTGGGCGGTGATGGTGTCTGTCTGCTTCTGATTCCAGCTCTGCCCCATCTTGAACTCATCGCCCTCGAGCAGCACCTGGTCGATCGTGTAGGGGTTTTTCTTGTGGCCGAAGAGCCCGCCCAGCAGGCCACCGGCACCGCCGCCGATCAGACCGCCGAGAAGTGTGCCGATACCAGGGATGATCGAGCCCAGCCCGGCGCCGAGAAGAGCGCCGCCGCCTGCGCCGAGCAGGCCATAGGTGCCGCCGCCGATATTGCCGAGCGCAGAGCCCAGTCCGAACCCGCCACCGGCGCCACCCAGCATATTGCCCACCGTCGCGGTGCCGAAAAGCTTCGTGCCCATCGCACTCGACAGCCAGCTGCTCGAGCTGGCTACGTTGCTTGTCGCTGTGCCAGCGCCGGGAATGGACACGCTGCCCGCCTTGCCTGCAGCGCCACCGACCGACCCGCCCGAGGCGAGGGCGTCGGAGAGGCTCGAGAACGTTTCCCGTCCCTTGCCGTCTAGGGCATTCATGGCCGGATTCATGAGGCCAAGCTTTGCGACGAGCCCCACGATTTGCGTCTGTAGCCCAGAGAGGATCGAGCCGAAGCTCATAGCCCCCTTGCCGCCCTGCACGAAAGCCTGCGTCACGCTGTTCGTCATGGTGCTGAAAATGCTCTCCATGCTGCCGGTCAGTTCATCCATGGCCGATTTCTGATGCTGGTAGGCATTCGTCGCGGTCTGGATGGCCGCCACGTTGTCGAGATAGGCCCGGTTTGTTTCCGAATTGACGTTGCCCCCCTCTTTCAGAATGCGGTTGCGCTCTTTCAGCACCGCGATCTGCACCGAGACCGCATCGCTGTTCTGCCCGATCGCCGCCGTCTGGGCCTGGATGACTTCCAGATCCAGCGACTGGCCGTAGAGCTTGCCTGCATCGGCCATATCGACCTGCGAGGCCGTGGCCGCTTTCATGGAGCCGGTCAGGATCTCGAGCTGGCGCGCCTGCTCGGCTGTGCCGCCAATCGAGGTGGCCCGCACTTTCTCGGCGGCTTCCATGGCCTGCTGATACTGCGTCAGTGAGCCCTTGGACGCATCATAGCCAGAAAGCAGATCCTGCTCGGCCTGCGTGCGCTCATTGATGGCCGCGACCGACTGGTTGAACTGGTTCGTCAGGATCGCCTGCTGTCTGGTCTCGGCATCAGCCAGCTGGGCGGCCGTGGCGTGTTCCTGCCCCATGCGCCTGGCAGCTTCCTCGACCTGCTGGCTGACCTGGACCATCGAGGCTTCCGCCGCCGAATAGGTTCTGGCGCTTTCAGCCGCGAGGGTCTGTTGATGGGCAAGAGTCTGTAACGGGTCGCGCAGCTCGTTGATGGCGCCACGCTGCGCGTTGACTTTGTCGGTCAGCACGCCGGTCTGTGCTGCATACTCGGCATCGGACACCTTGCCCGCGATGTGCAGCTCGTTGAGCGACTTCTGCGCCGTGGTCAGGGCCGTAATGGCTTCTTGACGCTCACGGATCTGGGCGGCGATACTGCCATCATTGCCGCGCAGCTGGTCATCGACCCGGCTCTGACGCGAGGCGGTGGCCTGCGCGCCATAGACCTCGCCCCCGGTCGCCTTTTGCGCGTAGTTCATGACGCTTTCGGGCGGTCTGGCGATCTTGCCCGAGAGATACTGATCGACGTTGCCTTCACCCCAGTTATAGGCCATGGCGACGAGCGCCTGATTGCCGTCATACTTGGCGTAAAGCCGCGTGAGCAGCTGCACGCCTGCCGTGACGTTGCCGGTGGTCGTGCGCAGATCGTTGCCGTTGGCATTGCCCGGCATGATTTGCATGGCACCCAGCGCACCCGCCGAAGACTGCACCACGCGGCCCTGCGTGTCGTACTGGCCCGTTGCGCTCTCGATCGGCTGGATGCGATGGGTGAGCGCGATCACATCGTTATTCGCGCCCAGACTTGCCCCCACGCTGTCGATGGTCTTGCCCACCCCGGCCACATCGGACGCGGCCACCTCGCGGCGCTGGAAATAGTCATGGACGGCAGGGATCTTGTCGATCTGCGCAAACTGCCATGCGCGGATCTCTTTGGTTTTATCCAGGAAGGCTTGCAGAAGCTGCGTTGCCTTGAGGGCGGCGCCTGACACGCCTTCGCCTAGCCAGTTCACGAACTGCCCCAAAGGGGCGAAGCCCTCATGAAGCGAAACGTTTACCTCATGGAGCGCCCGGTGAAGAGGCGTCACGCCCTGATCGGCGGCATTGGCCGTGGCCGTGCCGATTTGCCCCATGAGCAGGTTCCAGGCCCCCAGACGATCGCCGCTGGTCTGCATATCGCGGATCTGCTGCACCAGCCCCTCATGGACGCCGAGCAGCCCCTTCTGGGCGAAATCTTCTGCGGCTTTGGCAGGATCTGCAAAGGCGGCTGTCATTTCTTTTGCCGCGTCTGGCACATCCTTGCCCAGGACCGTTGCGAGGTTGCGGGCGGTCGTGGCGAGCGCATCGAGATTGCCGCCACTGACCGAGGGCACGGCCGCAAAGGTCGAGGTGACCGAGCGGCTGTCATCGAGAGACAGGCCGCTCTTGCCTGAGATACGGCGTGCGGCATCCTCTGCAGCGCCCGCCATGGCCGCGTAATCGCTGCGGGTTGCGCGCAGGGTCTGGCCGAGGGCCGCGAGATGGCTTTCTTCGGTTTCGGCCGCGCTGCCCATTTTGTAGATGGCCACACCGGCTGCGACAGCGAGAGCCGCCAGCCCCACCGGCCCCGTGAGTAATCCACCGACGATCTGCACGGCCTTACCGAAGCCGCCCATGACCGTGACCATGTTCGGCACCTGGTAAAACGCGGCCTTCATCGCGCCACCACCGGCAAGCACCTGATCGGCAAATTTATGCGCCTCGCCAGCCAGAATGCCGATCTGGTAGCTCGACAACTTTGCAACCGCCGTGCCTTCCGCAAGGGCTGCGTTGTGCAGCTTGCTGGCACCCGTAGCCGCGTCAAATTTCTCCTTCTGTGCTGCCGCCGATTTCGCGATACCGGCCAGAGACCCGGCATATTGCTCCTGCGTGATCTCACCCGCGGCGAGGGCTTTTTGCAGCGCCTCGATATTGGCTGAGCGCTGTCGGATCTCGCTGCCAAGTCTGGACGATGCACGCGTGGTTTCATCGAACTGCCGGGCCACCGAAGCGCCGGTACGGCCCACTCTGGTCAATCTGGTATCGACCACCTCTGCCGCATCGCCGATCTTGAGCAGGGAGGCCGCATCCTCCTGCGCCTTGGCGAGATTGCTTTCGAAGGCGATGTATAGCTCGGAAATGGTGGTGGTCATCGCAAGGCTCCATGCGTGCGGCATCAGCCCCTGTGTTTTGCAAACACAGATGAGCCCAAGTATTGCCGTGATCTGGTAGGAAGGTCTGCGCACGCCCCGAAGCGACAAATTCTGCGCGGCGAGAAAAGGAGCAGGACCATGATTCGAAAACTGACGGGAGCAGCAATGGCTCTGGCAGCAATAACCGCTATCGCACCTGCGCGCGCAGAGACCGGGGATTCACTCTCGATCCCCCTTTCCACGTCGACCGACATCCAGCGTCAGACCGTTGCGTATACCTGCAAGGCAAAAAAAGGAGCGAGCTCAGCCAAACTGCGCGCTGTCCTGCCCGAAAAGATCGTCAAGGTAAGCTATATCAATGCGGGTGATATCAGCCTTGCAGTGCTTCGGATCGACGGGAAAACGCAGATTTTCACCAACGTGATTGCAGCGAGCGGCGCCAAATATGCCGCAGCTGAATATGTCTGGTGGAGCAAAGGCGATGACGCGATGTTCTCGAGCGAAATGGATGCCAGCGCCATGCTGACCTGTCACGAAATCAAGGGCTGATTATTCCCGTCTCCGCTCTCATGAGCGAGCGGTGATTTCCAGCGCCGGATAAGTCATGGCAGCGCCCGCCCGCGTTCTGCGCTCGCCCGAAGCGCCGCGCAGGATGTAGGGGGCCGAAGCCGCGACACCGCTGCCCAGGCGGATGAAAATCTTGCCGAAACTGAGCGTTGGAAAACGCCGCATGAGGTTCTGACGCACGCGTTCGAGCTGATTGCGCCTGATGCGCGGCTCGAGTGCCCCGGTTTCAATCTTGCGGGCATAGGGCATCGGATTGACGATCAGGATCGTCGCCCCGGCTGGCAGTTCCTTGAGCGGCTGTTTCCACGGCCTGTCGTCGCAAAGCAGCACCCAGGCATCGCGAAAGCGCCCGCTACGCACGGGCGAGGTCGATCGACACAGATCGAGGGCCGCTTGCGCCGCTTCGCCTGTGAGGTTGAAACGATAGAGAATGGCCCCGTCGAGCCGCACGCTGGATTCGGGCGCGTCGGCCTTGCCATCCACATAGCGCCGCCAGCTGGGCGGGGCCTCGCCGCGTGCAATGAGATCCTCGCGCGCAGCGATCGCCCTGCGGGCCAATTCGGCGCGCAGGGCTTCGGGAGAGAGGTTCCGGTCAACGAAAAGCCGAAGCGACCGGCTGAAGGTTGCAGCACGGGCCATGGTTTACCCCCTCATGAACTGGGCAATGTCTTCCGTGATCTTGCGATTGCGATGCGCGATGAAAACGGCATCCATGGCGCGGATCCCGGCCTCGACCCATGGGCGGTCGTTTTCCGAAACGGCGTTGACCTCGCACCAATGCGCCAGGGCCTGCCAGCTGATGCCGCCCGGTCTGGATACACCACGGATCTTGCCCATGGCGGCGCCGAGCGTCTCGCCGATCCAGCAGCGATCGTGCTGCAGATCGTGCCAGCCGCGCCATGGACGATCGAGCCATGGCGGCAGCTCCGGCTTGCTGGCCAGCAGGAATTCACGGTGCGCCGGAAGCTCGTCAGGCCCTGTAAACTGGCCGAATTCAAGCTCCCAGGCCAGCGCCTCGGTCAGTTTCCCACCGCGTCCCGATGGGCTTGCGCCTGCTCGTCACCGACACGCGACGCCGCCGAGATGGCGAGCGCGATCAGCATCGGATGCTCACCGCTTGCGAGCAGCTTGCGGAACGCGTCGACCGTAATTGCCGACCCGTCATTGTTCTGCAGGCCATCCACATCGATCACGCAATGCTCGGCGATCGCCTGACCCTGCAAACGGTCATCCTCGCTCGGGGGCAGGGTTTCGGCTGTGTATCGTGTGGCACCCGGTTGCAGCGAGCGGTTGAGACGGCTGGCCGCTTCAGACTTGAGCGTAAAGAGGGCATCGCGGTAACGTGGTGTGAAGCCGCGTGTCGTGATGAGAAACGTGTCGCCGTCCGGGCCGACCTCGATCGTTTCGCCCTCCTGAACACGGGCAGCATCACGGGAAAAGGCAGA
Source organism: Asaia sp. BMEF1 (assembly GCF_051628905.1). Lineage (GTDB taxonomy): Bacteria > Pseudomonadota > Alphaproteobacteria > Acetobacterales > Acetobacteraceae > Asaia. Next base: position 2,972,635 of record NZ_CP157575.1, read on the forward strand.
GAGTTTTGCCATTGTGGTGTCTTTCTTCTGTTTGGGTCGATGGGAAGCCTGCGCCCTCTGCGGGGCGCGGGGATCAGGCCGGGAAGATGCTGAGCGAGAAGGTGCCGCCGCCCGGTTGCGGGTTGCCCTCGATGTCGAAGGTCGCAATGATCGTGCTGTTCTTGGACGTGGCATTGACCTGCGGATTCTGCAGGGTCGATGAGAAGAAGGTCAGGCCGTAGATGTTGCCCTTGATATCCTTGAGCAGCACCTGCACCGGCCCCTGCCAGTTGTCCTGAAACCGCTGGTATTCCGTGCTGTTGCGGAAAAAGATCTGGATCTGGCCCGTTGCCGTGAGACTGCCGGGCCGCTGCCCCACCGCCGCCACGCTGCCGAGGGCGAAATCCTGACCGGCCCCGTCACGCGTGAGCGTGGCCGAGAACTGGCGCACCGGGGCGTCGACCTTCTTGCCGTCGATCCAGATCGCGCCCCATCCGTTGACGGGATCGAGCACGAAACTATCGGTCGGGGCGAGCAGATCCGTCGCGGGCGAAGTGGTCAGTCTCTGCTCGTCGCGAAAGTCGAAATCGGCCGAGAAGGTGGCGAACTGGCCCTGAGAGATCGAGAGCTGGATCTGTTTGACGAAACCGCCCGTACGCACGAGGACCTCATCGCCGAGCTGCTCGATGAGCGTGATGCTGTTGAAAATCGCATCGTTCGTGATCACGCTCGCCGCAGCCGTTCCGCCGTCGGTGGTATTGTCTGGCAAGGTCGGAAAGACGTCGTATGGCACGACGATATAATCGGGGGCCAAAGCTGCCCTATAGGGAACGACCTTGTTCAGCTTGCCCGCACTCGCCCAAAGGCGGAGGAACCCGGCAGACGGAAGATTTCCCCAGATATAATTGTGCGGGGTGGCAACCGTCATTCCACCCGGATTCCACGCCGGACGTTCGAACGTAAACGGCATATCCTTGGGGACATTCACCGTCTTGTCGACCGTGTTGCCGGAACAGACGCAGGCGAACAGCGCATCATAGCTGCCGAAGGAGAGCGCGCCCGAAAGCGTGCCCCCCACGGTCTGCTGCGTTGTGACGGCCTGGGAGGCCTCCCAGTGCGGGTCGATTTCCTCGGGGCGCTGCCGGTTGTTCTGACGCCGGAAATTCTCGCCGGTCAGGCGCAGGCGCTGATAGGCGATTTTCGGCGCCACGCCGTAAGTCGCCTCGCGGGCATAGGCGAGCCTTGTGTCATTGGCCTGCACGCCGGCCTGATAACCGGCAGTGGCTCCAGTGAAATTCATATCACGCTCCCTTCGCGGCAGAGCTGGTGCCCGAGCTGGAGACCGAGCCCCCCGAGGTGACGGCACCACCCGAACTCGCAGATCCGCCCGAGCTGACGCTGCCGCCGGATGTTTGCGCCCCGGATGAGGACACGCTGCCGGGGTTTGACGGAGCGGGATTGGCTTCGACCGGCTTAGCGTCGGTCGCAGCCTCGAGCTGGGGCGTGAGTGCCACGCGGCGCCCATAAAAGAGCTGCAGCGCGTAGGCCGTCATCGCCGCATCGCTGGTCTCGCTCACCAGGATCTGCTTTTCGGTGGCGAAAAGCCCCGCATCGTCGGCCTGCTCGATGAGCAGCTCATAAGCCTGGCCCTGTTCGGCGCCCGCAGGTGCGACCGGGGCGGGCATCCCGCTCATGGCCCGATAAGGGGCGACAGCTACACGAAGCCCGGCCGCAACCGTCTTCGCGGTCCTGGTCAGGGCGACTGAGGTGCCGGGCGCGTCGAGGGCAGCACCGGACAGCTCGAAAAGACCGCTGCCAGCAGCGGTCTCCGCAAGAGAGAAGAATTTCATCTTGTGCCTTTCAGGGGGAGGAGATGGCGGCGGTGGTCCGCTCACGAGTGCGGGTCGTCGCCACCATGTTGCGCGTATGAAAAAAGCCGCCCGTATGGGGCGGCTTTGCAGAGAACTGATAGTCGATCCCGGCTGAGATCAGAGACGATGACGTCTCCCTTTTATGCCGGCGATCGATCTGGCTATCACATAGGCGACAGCACATCCCCCGAGGGCAGCCAGAATCGACGTGTAGGCCGCACTCTCAGCGATAAAAGAAAAGCGCGGCGGTGCATGGGCTATTACCAATGAGAATTGAGCAGCAAGGAGTGCAGCAATGAAGATGCGCGGACCGGCGTCCATCGTTTTTTCCTCCATAAACTCACGGAAGTAGAAAGCTAGAGGGCCGCGTATATCAAGACAAACTATTTCAATCTAATTCGCGAATTATTCGGTCCTGATAGCGGTAACGGATCATCAGGCTCATGCTGACCCAGTTGCCGGTGGTGTCGGGATCGGGCGGAAAGAGGCTTTGCCCATCGTAATAGAGGCCCACGGGCCAAGGCAGCGCGTCGGCCTGCTGCGCCCGGAACAGGACGCTCATGGCCGTGCAGTGGGTCAGGGCATCGGGTGTCGAGATCCTGCCCACACGCATGGTCAGATGCAGAGCGATCTCGCCTTCCTCCTCCATGTCGATTTCACCCAGACCGAGCCGGTCAGACCGGCTGGTCTGGGCTTCCATGCACCAGTGGAGCGGCGGGCGGTCCCCTGGTGGCTGCATCAGCACATCGACCAGCGGGACGCCCTGCTTCTCCGCTGCAAGCGAAGCGCGGGCATAGGCGTCATTCCAGACAATTGCGGACAGCATTACGAGCCTCCCGAAGCGATAAGGGTCCAACCGCAAAGCGTGACCCGGTCATGAACCGGGCTCGCATCGGTCAGGGTGTAGGTTTTCGGCCCGTCACGCAGTTCGTCCCTGGCGCGGGGCGTGTAACCGCTGCGTGTCGTCTCGTCGGCGGTGATCTGGACGATGAACGGGGCCTTGCCTGCGCCCTCGGCCAGCTGCGCCGCCTGCGGGGGCGGTGCATAGCCGGTGACGGTCAGGCTCTCTGAGAGATCGGCCCGGCTCAGCACCATGGATCGACCAGCCCGCAGGATCTGCCGCCTGCGTCGGCTTGCGCCCACGCTCACGAAAGACCCGCCTGCGCATAGCGGGCAAGAATGGCTGCGGCATCGGGTGGCAGACCACCCAGGCTTGAATCAGGCGTGGCCCAGCTGCTCGCCCCCACACCTTGCTCGCTTTCCGAACGCAGGAGCGGATCGCCGCGCTGCGCCGTGTAGAACAGGGCACGGGCCGCCGAGAGCGTGGCAGCGCGGATATCGGCGGGCACGGTGGAGGAGAGATCGTTGCCGTGACTGTCTTTCATACCCGGCACGATCCAGCCGCCCCTATAGGTCACGCAGTAGCGCCCCGGCCACCACCAGGCGCCCTGCAGGGGCGACGGGTAGAGCAGCCCGGATGATGCGCCGGATTCCCAGTCATCCGGCCCTGGGTCGAGGGTAGACCCGTCCTGCGTCACGCCGCCGATCGCGATCAGCGGCGTGACGGCCAGGGCGAGAGAAAGCCTGCGCTCGCCATCCCCGACGCGCACGGTCTGGCGATACAGACCCGCCAGGACCGGGCGACCCAGCATGGACTGAACGAGCGCCGTGGCCTGGGCCAGATACTCGCTCAGCGCCTTCGCGATATGATCGGGAGGCAGGGATGAACTCGCTGCCTTTTGTATTACGTGACGACAAGCGCTGCGCGGTAGAGCGTTTTGCAACCCATGCCGAGGCAGAACAAGCTGCGTCCTTGCGATGCCGGGGCCTGCGTGTCTCAGATTCGCTCGACCCGCGCCTTCTGGAGCTTATGCCGTCTCGCCTGAAAGCCTGGCGCAAATTTGTCGAGCCCATTCCGGTCGAGCTGGTCGAGTTCTGGATCTCTAAAGAGCCGAGATATTGCCTGCTCGCCGAATTCGCCTGCACGTCTGGGCAATGGCATTGCCTGTGGCAGAGCGGCGATATCGAGGCCTATGCGCAGCAAGGTATCCGCCACCGCGTCTTGCTCCTGGGGCGGAACCAGGCGGAGAAGATCCGCTGCGCTCATCCTCTCATAGATATTAGCCTCAATGACCAGATGACGCGCCTGCGCTTTTCAAGGCCGGGAGAGGCGCGGGCGAAGTTTTCGCGGATGGAAGGTGACGGCAATGGCTGACTATATGCCCGACCTGTTAGATGCCGAGCGTGCGGCGCAGCGGCTCTGCATATCAATATCCAGCTTGCGTCGAATTCCCCAGGATGAGCTGCCGTCCATCGTGTTGCTGAAAACGCATCGTGTATGGGCAGTTCGCGATCTGGCTGCTTATGTGGAACGCCGCGCAGGATGCCCGCTCTCGTCAGCCGCTGTCGATGATCGGGATCGGGAGTGCCAAAACTTACAATCCGATATCTGAAAATATATGCAGACCGGCACGGTAAAAAGAGGGTCTATCTACGCAAGCCCGGCTGCAAGCCGATAAAACTGCCAGATCTCGACAGCCCGGAATTTCTGGCGGCTTATGGCGTGGCACTTGCTGAGACAGTAGCGCCTAAGCGTGAGCGCCATCCGGGGCGAACGGTCGATAATCTGATTCTGGACTGGATAGCATCGCGGCATTTCACCGGCTTGCAAACGAGCACGCAAAGCGTCTATCGGCGTCTGCTCAACCGGATGCGAGAGCAAAGCTTTGCAGCCTTGCCGGTTGAAACGATGCAAACCCGTCACGTTCGGGTTATCGTCAATGCGCTCTCTGGCAATGCGCCAACGACAGCGGCGAGAATGCTCCGCCTGATCAATCAGTTCATGGAATTCGCCATTGCGCTTGGCTGGATAGAAATCAATCCCGCAGTGGGAATTAAGCTGGCGCGCCGCAGACCCACTGAAGGGATGCACTTCTGGACGGATGCCAAAATAGAACAATATGACGCATTCTGGCCTTCCGGCACGCCGCAGAGAATGGTCCTTGCGCTGCTGCTTTATACTGGTCAGCGCCGCTCCGACGCAGTGCGGATCGGCCCCGCCGATATACAGGGGAACGTCATTTACCTACGGCAGGTGAAGACACGAACCGAGATGGCTATTCCTATTCATCGGGATCTCGCGAATGAGATCGAACAATGGCATGGGGAGGGGCAAACCTTCCTGACAGGTGCGCGCGGAGCGGCGCTTTCTGTGAACGGCTTTTACAACGTCTTTAAGGATTGGTGTCGCAAAGCAGGGTTGCCGGAGCGGTGCAGCCCTCACGGCTTGCGTAAGGCAGCGGCTCGACGTCTCGCAGAGGCAGGGTGCTTAACCCACGAAATCGCTGCGATCACCGGCCATAGATCTTTGATTGAAATAGGACGCTACACGCGGGCAGCCGCGCAGGCAAAGATGGCAGAATCAGCGTTAGCTAAGCTCTGAAATGGCGTTAACCGACTGGGAAAATGTCTAACCTTTGGTGAAAGCTGTCTAACTTTCGCGCAAAATATTGATTTATATCGTTTATTTTATGATGTGGCGGACCCGAAAGGATTCGAACCTTCGACCTTCGCCTTCGGAGGGCGACGCTCTATCCAGCTGAGCTACGGGTCCCGCTGGTTCGCTTCATAGCCAGAATTGCAGGGGCGCGCCAGTCCCAAAATCTGCATCACCGATATTCCGCCTCAAGGGTTTCCAAAGGGCGACGGCCCTCTGGCGGGGGCAGGGCAGCGCCCTTCATGCTCCGGTGTCAGGGCATGAAATGCCCCGGATCACCCGCCATCCATGCCGCCGCCGCAACATCGCCCCCTGAGGGCAGAAGCCGGTCCGGCGTCAGCACCCAGGAAGCGATGTCGCCTGTCGCATTGCGCCCGTTGCGGTCGCGCAGCAACAGATGATGCCCGCCCGGTATCAGATCCCGTCGCGCCGCCGGCGGAAGATGCTTCCAGAAAACCGCCATGGGCGGGGCCGGGATCATTTGGTCCTGATCACCGTAGAGCACAAGCAGGGGAAGCTGCACGCGAGAAGCGGCGTCCTGCCCGCTGGCCATCAGCATGACGAGACCGCGCAGCGTGTCGAGACGGAAGCCGTGCAGGGTGAGCGGGTCGAAATAAAGGCGCCTCAGGGCGGCAAGGTTATTGGTGGCGATATGCTCGCCCGGCACATGGGCGCCGGTAAACACCCAGTCGGGCGCGATGACATCCAGCCCGTCGAGCATGAGACGCGAGAGAGGGTCGAAACGCCAGATAGCGGGGGAGACCAGAATAACGCCGCTGATCGTCTCCGGTGGCGGGTCAGTGGCGAGCAGGGTCGCAACGGCGCCGCCCATGCTCTCGCCCATGACATAAAGCGGGATGCCGGGGTTTTGGGCATGAACCCAGAGGGCTTCTTCGCGCGCATCCTGCACCATGCGGGCCGTGCTGCTCCACGCGCCGCGACTGCGTGTTTCGCCAAAGCCGCGCAGATCGGGGGCGATGGTCTCGATGCCCGCCGCCGCAAGCTGGGGGGCCGAGAATTCCCACGCGTCGCGGCTGTCGCCAAAACCATGCAGAGCGAGAACGATCGCATGGGTCTGACCGGTCGCGGGCCAGACGCGTATCGGCGCGACAGCCCCGTCGGAAAGGGAGAGATGCAGCGTGGCAGGAATGAGCGCCGCCTCCTGCCCGCGCGGTTGCGGCGCCCTGGCTGGTTTGGGAGGAGAGCAGGCGGCAAGCAGCGAGAGACCGAGCAGCGTCGCGATAGTGCGCCATGAACTGAGCAAAGACGCGTGGCAGCGGTTTGAATGCGGGCGGAACTCTCGTATCATCGGCGGAGTATTGCGTCCTCCGGGCGCGCTGGCCAGAGCCGGGTGACAAAGACCTGCATCGGGCCGGACCCATTTAGGAGACGCTGTTCTTGTTGACCTTATTCCGATCGGTTGCCGCATGAGCTCTACGCCCCATCTCGTTCTCGTCGATGGCTCAGGCTTCATTTTCCGCGCCTTCCATGCGCTGCCACCCATGAGCAGCCCCGAAGGCGGGCCGGTCAATGCGGTGTTCGGCTTTACCAACATGCTCCAGCGCTTGCTGCGCGATCATGTGGGCACGCATCTGGCGGTGATTTTCGATGCGGGGCGACACACTTTCCGCAACGAGATTTATCCGCAATACAAGGCCCATCGTCCCGAGGCGCCGGAAGATCTGCGTCCGCAATTCTCCCTCATTCGCGACGCCACCAAGGCATTCAACGTGCCCATGATCGAACTGCCCGGTTTCGAGGCAGACGATCTGATCGCGTCCTACGCCGAAGTGATCGAGAAAACGGGCGGGCGCTGCACCATCGTGTCGTCTGACAAGGACCTGATGCAGCTCGTGACAGAGCGAGTCAGTCTGCTCGATCCGATCAAGCAGAAGCCGATCAGGGCGGAAGAGGTCGAGGCCAAATTCGGCGTGACACCAGATCGCGTGATCGATGTTCAGGCGCTGATGGGCGATCCGACCGATAACGTGCCCGGCGTGCCGGGGATCGGCCCCAAGGGGGCGGCGCAGCTTGTGCAGGAATTCGGCGATCTGGAAGCCATTCTGGCAGCCGCGCCGGAGATGAAGAAATCCAAGCGCCAGCAATCGCTCATCGATCATGCGGAAGCCGCGCGTATCTCGCTCAAGCTGGTAACGCTGGCACGCGACGTGCCTTTGCCAGAGCCGGTCGAAGCACTCGGCTGTCGCGAGCCCGAAGGCGCTGTGCTGCGCGACTTCCTTGAAAAAATGGGCTTTCACTCTGTCATCCAGCGCATGGGGCTGGGTGCGCTCGCCGCCCCGCGCGCGCAGGCGGCGCCTGAGCCCGTGGCGGAGGGTGAAAAGCCCTACGGCCCTTATGAGACCATTCTATCCTTGGATGTGCTCGAAACCTGGCTCGGTCGAGCGCGCAAGACAGGCTATTTCGCCTTCGATACCGAGACGGATAGTCTGAATGCGCGTCAGGCCACGCTCATCGGCCTGTCTCTGGCCACAGCCCCTGGCGAAGCGGCTTATGTGCCGCTGCGCCACGAAGGTACGCTCGAGCACCCTGCTGGCGGTCAGCTGGAGGTCGAAGCTGTGCTTGAGGCGCTCCGGCCTATTCTCGCCGATCAGTCGGTGCTGAAAATCTTCCAGAACGCGAAATACGATCTGCTGGTGCTCTCCCATGCGGGAATCGACACAATTGCCCCCATTGATGACACCATGCTCATTTCCTACGCCCAGTCGGCAGGTGAGCACGGTCAGGGCATGGATGAGCTGTCGCGGCTGCATCTGGCGCATGACCCCATCTCCTATGACAGCGTGACCGGCACCGGGCGTAACCGCGTGCCTTTCGCTCATGTACCCATCGCACGCGCCACCGAATATGCGGCGGAAGATGCTGATGTGACGCTTCGCCTCTGGCTCAAGCTCAAGCCTGGCTTGCGCGAGCGTCAGGCTCTGGCGCTGTACGAGACGATGGAACGCCCGCTGATCGCAATTCTGAAGGATATGGAGCAGGCGGGTGTGAAGCTCGATGCCGCCGAATTGCGCCGCATGTCGGCCGATTTCGGCAGTCGCATGGCGGAGATGGAAATCGAGATCCATCAGCTTGCCGGACGCAGCTTCAATCTGGGTTCGCCAAAGCAGCTTGGTGAAATCCTGTTCGATGAGATGAACCTGCCGGGCGGAAAGCGGACCAAGGCCGGGGCCTGGGGCACGGATTCCTCGGTGCTGCAGGAACTCGCCGATGCCGGGCATGAATTGCCTGTCCGCATTCTGTCATGGCGCCAGCTGGCAAAGCTGAAATCGACCTATGCCGACGCATTGGTGCAGCAGATGGATGCGCGCGCCCATCGCGTGCACACCTCGTTCCAGATGGCCATTACCACGACCGGGCGCCTGTCATCGAATGACCCCAATCTGCAGAATATCCCGATCCGTACCGAAGAGGGCGGACGTATCCGCCGCGCCTTCATTGCTGAAGAAGGCTATGTGCTGGTTTCGGCCGATTACTCGCAGATCGAGCTGCGGCTTCTGGCCGAAGTGGCCGATATCGGCCCGCTGAAGGAAGCCTTCACGCTGGGGCAGGATATTCATGCCCGTACGGCTTCCGAAGTCTTCAATGTGCCACTCGAAGGCATGGACGCGCTGACGCGCCGACGGGCAAAGGCGATCAATTTCGGTATCATCTACGGCATTTCCGCTTTCGGTCTGTCGCGTCAGCTCGGCATCCCGGCAGGCGAGGCGCGTCGCTATATCGACGCCTATTTCGCCCGCTATCCCGGCATTCGCGATTACATGGATCGCACGAAGGAAGACGCGAAGCGTGACGGCTATGTCACGACGCCGCTCGGGCGCCGCTGTTATGTGCCGGGCATCAATGAAAAGAATGGTGCCCGTCGCGGCTACGCCGAGCGTCAGGCCATCAATGCGCCGTTGCAGGGTGGTGCTGCCGATATCATCAAACGCGCCATGGTGCGTCTGGGTGCGCGCTTGCCACAGACGGGGCTGGACGCCAGAATGCTGCTTCAGGTGCATGACGAATTGCTGTTTGAGGTTCGTGCCGATCAGGCGGAGAGGCTTGCAGAGTTCGTACGCACCGAGATGGAGCAGGCCGCGACACTGAGTGTGCCGCTGGTTGTTGAAACAGGTATTGGCTCGAACTGGGCGGAAGCACATTAAGCAATGAACAAGAACAAGACCCCCCGCACGAGATGGACCCCCCCGCGCATTACGCTGGTCGTTCTCGTTCTCGCCCTCGCCCTGAGCTGGAGCGGGTATCGTCTCTCCGACAAATTCGGTGGCAGCGTTTCGACGCAGGGCAATGAGATCGGTGGCAGCTACCGCCTTGTAGCCCTGGGTGAAGGCAACGTTACTGAAGGCGATTTCAAGGGAAGCTGGGTCATGGTCTGGTTTTTCGACACGCATTGCCCGAAGACACTCTGCGGCCCCGTGCTGAAATCCATGAGCGATGCCAAGAAGGCGCTGACGAGTGAGGGTATCAGCCTCGCGCCCCTGGCCATTACCCTCGACCCGCTGCATGATGAATCGGACGATCTCAAGAAATATGCCCTGCCGCTCGGCGATCATGTCGTGCCGCTCACCGGGTCGCCCAGCATGATCGAGCGCGTCGCGAAAGAATTTCATGCTCCCAATGAGCTGGTGAAGGGCGAGGATGGGACGAGCTATCACGTGCCGGCCCCACGTATCGTCATCATGGACCCGAAGGGGCGTTATGCTGGCACAATCGACTCTACGGTCGGTACCGAGGCTCTGGTGACGCGCATCCACCAGCTCGCCCATCGCGGCTGAATGAACGCGCAGCGTTTCCGGTTGTCAGGCAGAGGCAGCGCGCTTTTTCTCGCAGCGTTGCTGTCGCTCGCCTCTGTCGGATATGCTGAGGCAGAGACTGTCCCCGAAAGCGGGCGCACGACTGGCAGCCCCCACCGAGGGGGGACATTGCATCTGACCGCCGACGCGTCCGGTGGCACGCTTGACCCGCAGATCAATTACACCAGCGAATATATCCAGCTCTTTGTGAACATGTATGACGGGCTGGTGACCTATCGTCAGGCCGATGGCACGAAAGGCCTCGACGTCGTGCCCGATCTGGTAGAATCCCTGCCGGAAATCAGCCCCGACGGGCTGGTCTGGGTGTTCACCCTGCGCGAGGGCATACGTTTTTCAAACGGCGCCCCCGTGACAGTCGACGATGTTGTGGCATCGCTTCGGCGTATCTACCGTGTTGGCAGCCCGACGGCCTCGTCATTTTATGGCGCCATCATCGGCGCCAAAGCCTGCCTTACCGACCCGGCCCATTGCGTACTTGAAGGGGTGAGCGCCGATGCTGCGACACGCCGCATCACCATCCGGCTCAGCGCACCCGATGGCGAATTCCTGCAGAAACTCGCTTTCCCTCACGCGGTTATCCTGCCGAAGGACGTTCCACCGACAGAGTCGGCTTTGACGCCGTTGCCGGGCACAGGCCCTTATCGCATCACGCAATACGATCCGGCACGTCAGCTCGTGATCGAGCGTAATCCGTATTTTCGGGTCTGGAATCCGCAGGCGCAGAGCGAAGGCTATGTCGATCGCGTGGTCTATGATTTCGGCCTGTCCGACGAGGCCGAGGTTACAGCGGTCGAGCAGGGACAGTATGATTCGATGCTTGATGCCAAGCCGCAGGACAGGCTGGGTGAACTGGGCGCTAGATTCACCGGTCAGGTGCATCTCCAGCCCTTGCTGGGTCTCTATTATCTGGCGCTCAACGTGCATGAGCCGCCTTTCGACTCGCTCGAAGTGCGACAGACGATCAACCATGCCGTCGATCGTCACGCCATGGCTATTCTCTATGGCGGCAGCGCCATTGCCGAGCCGCTCTGTCAGATCGTGCCGCATGGCATAGCGGGTGCGGATATTCCCTGTCGCTTCGGGCAGGTCGCCTCTTCAGGCGTGTGGCAAGGGCCGGATATGGAGCGCGCCCGCGCCCTCATTCGCAAGAGCGGTCAGGCCGGACGGCGCGTCACGCTCATCGTACCCAACCAGGCGATCGGTCTGGGGATGGGGGTCTATCTGCGCAACATGCTTCAGAGCCTCGGCTTCGTCGCCAGTGTCCGACCGATGACTCCGGCAACGGCCGAGGGCTATGCGCGCAATTCGGATAATCATGTCCAGATTAGCCTCGCTTATTGGTACGCTGATTATCCCTCGCCCTCGACCTTCCTCGACGCCCTTCTGGGCTGCGACAATGCCCGGCTTCATACCGACAGCGCCACCAATGCCAGTGGCTTTTGCTATGCCCCTCTGCAATCGCTGATGGAGCGCGCCCGCAAAACGCTCGATCCCGCAGTGACCAAGGCGTTATGGGAGCAGGCTGGCGAGATGGCGATGGATCAGAGCGCGCTCGTTCCGCTCATCCAGATGCGCTATGTCGATTTCGTCTCGAAGCGCCTGGGCAATTACCACTATTCCCTGCTCAACCACATGCTGCTCTCGCAGGTCTGGGTGCGCTAAAAACGCTGCTTCAGGGCCGGGCAGGGGAGGCACGAAAGCGGGCGAGCCAACCGAGACAATATCGGTCGAGCGGGCGCGAGAAATGTCGGGCGACAATACTGCCTAGCGCGAAAGCAAGGCAAAGAACCGGCAGGAACGATACCCACCCCCAATGCGAGGGGAGACCCATGTAATGCGCGAGCCCCACGACCGGTAAAATGACAAACATATGGCTCAGATAGATCTCATAGCTTCGTTCTCCCCAGCGGCGTAACCAGAGCGTCCCTTTCTGCGCTGTCCGGGCACTCCAGCCACGGGCAAAAGCCCAGACGGCAAGCGCGATGGCGCTGTTGAAGAAAAGCGCCGTTCCCCATGACAACACCGACCAGATCGGCCCGCTCCAGACCAGATAGGCCCCAATGCCTGCCAGCCCGCTCCATCCGGCCAACGCTGTCACGCGCCTGGCCTCGTTGCCGGGCGCTGGTTCTAGAAGAAGTGCGGTAACGATGCCTGTCGCGATGGCGCTGACACCCGGCCCATAGGCTTTCTCCTGCCAGATTTCAGAGGCATCGCGCAGAGACCAGTCGCACCAGGGCGCAGCGAGTGCGAGAGCAAGGACACAAAGCAGCAGACCGTGACGTCGCCTGCCAAAAGTGAGGCATAGAAGAGGAAACACGACATAAAACGCCTCCTCGACCGAGAGCGACCAGAGGACGTCCCAACACGCAGGCAGATAGCCCGCCTTCGCCTCATAGACGTTGAGATGCATGAACAGCGCGGCGAAGACCGCACCGGGAAGGCTTTGTTGCGGTGTCTCCGGTACGAAGCCCGGCACTCCCAGCCCCCAGAGACAGGATGCGATCGCGATCAGCCCCAACAGGCACGGCAGAATGCGCGCGGCACGACGACTCATAAAGCTCCGTAAATCGAGACGTGCCGGGCTTCCCCAACGCGACAGCGTGGTGCGCGTGATGAGGAAACCCGAGATGACGAAAAATATCGTCACGCCTTTAGGCCCATCCCATGTCAGCGCCCGCAACAGACGCTCGGGCAGAACATGGGAAAGATCTGTACGATGCAGCGGAAAGCGCAGCGCCAGATGATGGATCACAACCAGAAGAATGGCGACGCCACGCAGACAATCTATACCGGCATTGCGCCTCACTGTTCTGTCAGATGCGGCCCGACGCCTTTCGCTACTTACAAAAACCATGAGGAATGAAACGCCTGGCTGGAAGAAGGCCCGGTTATTTCTCGCGCGCAATCATGGCGTCAGCATGACAGGGCCATGGTTTGCCGCAACAGGAGGAGCGTTTTGCCGCGTTGAACAGATCGGGGACGCTGCGGTGGCGCTCGAACAAGAGGGCGCTGGCGGATAACAGGATGGAGGGCCCGGTATAGGAGGCCCGGGAAACGCCAATCATAACATCAAAATAACGTGAAAAATGATGTAAATCACGGGTAAAATGTTATTCAGTGGGCGTCGTCGATTCCATCACGACAACACGGAGAACAGGATGATGCAGCCTATGCTCATGGCGGTGTTCGACACCGCCCGTCATGCCCAGATCGCTGTCGATGACCTTCTGGTGTGCGACATTCCGTCAGAGACGATTCACCAATACAGGCTGGCCATGGGGGCCAAGCCAGATGCGGCCATAAGACCTGAGAATGAGGTCCATAGACCCAGAGGGGCCTGGGCCTGGCTGATCAACGACCATCCGCCACCGATGTCGCTCCGCAAGCAGCAGGCGGCGCTCTACCGCGAGAGCCAGACACGCAACGAACCGATGGTCGTCACCATCGCGATGTCCACGTTGACAGAGGGCAGGGTCAGGAAAATCCTGGGTGATCACGCGCCACTTCAGGTCAGCACAAGCTAGAGTCTAGCCCTGTCGGATGAAAGCATCGACCGGAAAGACAACTTTTCAGGATAAATGAAGCGGGGGCTGTCGCGGCTTGCAGTGCACAAGGGCAGCCCCTCGAAGGAGAAATCAAATGCGGACACGTCGCCTGAGAAAGAAAGTCAAATGGACCCGTCGCAATCTGAGCCCAAAGGCACTCTCGAAATAATCGGGGCGCCTGCTTCGCTGCAGGCCTCCTGAGTCTGAGCGTCCATCACCCGCGCCTGCAATGTTGCAGGCGCGGTTTACTGTCGTAGGTCTGATATCAGAGGCCGATATCGCGTCTGAAAATACCGTCTTCCCATTCGATGGCCGCAACGCCCTCATAGGCGCGGGCACGTGCCTGCGCTGGCGTCCCGGCCTTGGCGCACACGGTCAGAACGCGTCCGCCAGAGGCGACGAGCGTATCATCGCGCATTGCTGTGCCTGCCTGAAACACCGATACACCCGGCACAACTTCAGCCCGTTCAATGCCGCGAATGGAACCGCCCTTGACCGGTGTACCCGGATAGCCACGTGCGGCCAGAACAATGGAAATCGAGGCGTCATCTGTGAAGCGTATCGACGCGTTTTCGAGTTTTCCTTCGGCCAGCGCCTTGAGCACCGGCAGGAGGTCTGAATCGAGACGGATCAGCAGAGCCTGAGCCTCAGGGTCGCCAAAACGCACGTTATATTCGATCAGCTTGGGGCCATCCTGTGTCAGCATAAGCCCGGCGAAAATGATCCCTCGAAAAGGCGTCCCCCGGCGCACCATCTCGGCCAGCATCGGGCGCACCATGATATCCAGCGCCTTTTCCTGCGCCTCGCGGTCGAAATGCGGCGGGGGCGAGATCGCGCCCATGCCGCCCGTATTGGGGCCGGTATCCCCCTCGCCAATGCGCTTGTGATCGCGCGCCGCGCCGATCAGCACGGCCTCGCCATCCGAGCAGAAAGCGAAGAGCGAGACTTCCTGACCGACCAGACATTCCTCGATCACGATGCTCGCCCCGGCCTCGCCAAAGCTGCGGTCCGTCAGAATGTCGATAATCGCGGCTTCTGCTTCCTCAAGCGTCAGCGCCACGATCACGCCCTTGCCCGCAGCGAGTCCATCGGCCTTGATCACGATCGGTGCGCCACGACGGCGCACGAAGGCGAGGGCGGGTTCGGCGTCTTCGAAGCGTTCCCATCGTGCCGTCGGAATGCCTGCGGCGTCGGCCACATCCTTGGTAAAGCTCTTGCTGCCCTCGAGCGCACTGGCGGCCTGGCTCGGTCCAGCACAGGCAATGCCTGCCTCGACGCAGAGATCGGTCAGCCCGGCGACCAGCGGCGCTTCCGGCCCCGGCACCAAGAGGTCGATTCGTTGCTCTTTCGCAAACGCCACGAGAGCGGCGACATCATCGGCAGCAAGCGGCACCAGGGTTCCGAGGGGCGCCATGCCCGGATTGCCGGGGGCGATGAACAGCGCCTCAAGCTCGGGAGAGCGGGAGAGGCAGGCCGCAAGGGCATGTTCGCGTCCGCCTGATCCGACAAGTAACACCCGCATCGTCATTCTTCCTGTTCTGACTGGTCCTAGCCCGCGTTCCGTAGCATAGACTGCGCCCATGAGCGAAAACGATCAGAGCGCGGCTGGCAATGTGCCCGAATATTCGGTCAGCGAAATCTCGGGCGCGATCAAACGTACGCTTGAGGGCAGTTTTGGCCGTGTGCGCGTGCGTGGCGAGATTACCGAGCTCAAGCGCTACCCCTCCGGCCATGTCTATCTCTCGCTGAAGGATCAGGGTGGCAAGATTTCCGGTGTGGTCTGGCGTGGCTCTGTCTCGCGTCTGGGGCTGGTGCCCGAGAACGGGATCGAAGTGATCGCGACCGGGCGCGTCTCGGCTTATGGCGACCGCTCCAGCTACCAGCTCGTCATCGATCAGATGAGTTTTGCCGGTGAGGGCGCGCTCCTCGCCAAGATCGAGAAACTGCGCCAGAAACTTCTCGCAGAGGGACTCTTCGATCCTGAGCGGAAAAGGAAAATTCCGTTCCTGCCAGAGGTGATCGGCCTCGTGACGTCCAGCCGTGGTGCGGTGTTGCACGATATCCTCACCACGCTTTCCCGACGCTTTCCCCGCTCTGTCCTCGTCTGGCCCGTTGCCGTGCAGGGCGAAGGGGCCGCGGCCCAGATTGCTGCGGCCATTGAAGGGTTTTCGACCCTGCCTCAGCGTCCCGATCTTCTGATCGTCGCACGCGGCGGTGGCTCGCTCGAAGATTTGATGGCGTTCAACGAGGAAAACGTTCTGCGTGCGGTGGCGGCCTGTCCCATTCCGCTCATCTCGGCTGTCGGGCATGAGACCGATACGACACTGATCGACTATGTTTCCGATCAACGTGCGCCCACACCGACGGCCGCTGCCGAAATGGCCGTGCCGTTGCGCTCGGAAATAGTGGCCGATCTCGCCCATCGTGGCGCCCGTCTGGCCGGTGGGCTCTCGCGTCATCTGCAACTGGCGCGGGCGCGCGCAGAGCAGGTGACGGCAAAGCTGCCCGACCTGCCGAGCCTGCTCGAAACTGCGCGTTTCAGACTGGACGAACGCGGGCAACGCCTCGAACTCGCCTTGCCCATGGTGGCCTCACGCGCTCGCCAGCACCTGATGGGGCTCGAAGGGCGCATGCCTTCTGCAGCGCATTTTCTGGGGCAGAAACAGGCCGGGCTGGGTCTGGCCAGCGCGGCTCTGGCTGCGGGCATCAGGCATCGCATGCAGCAGGAAAAAGCCGGGTTCGCCCATGCCCGTCTGGGCACCGAGCCGCTCAACGCCCGTATCGGCCTCGATCGCGCAAGATTAAATGGTATCGTCGGTCGGCTCGAAGCGGTTTCGCCAGAGGCCGTCTTGGCGCGAGGCTATGCCTTGGTGCAGGATGGCCGCGGAAAACCGGTGACGACAGCCTCCGGGCGGCCACGTGGCGGCGCAATCACCCTGCGTTTTGCCGATGGCACCCGTCAGGGACGGCTCGACCCTCTGGGGACGGAAAAGGAAGAACAGGGGGATCTCGGGTTATGAACCATTTCTATCGCACCGGCCTCGGCGCCGGATTTCTGGGATTGGCCCTGCTTTCCGGCTGCGCCGAACCCAACCCGCCCCAGCCGGTGGCGCAGGCCCCAACCCGTCAGCCGCCGCAGGATTTCGCGCCGGGCATGACCACCGAAACCCCGCCTGCCAATGAGGCGCAGCTCACCAACGACCCTTCCGCCCCGACCAACACGCCGCTTTGCGGCGCGGTGCAGCAGGAAACGAACCGTATGGGCGGACAGGTCTTTCCAGATGCCATGAGTTCCGGCAGCACCTGCCCGCAAAATGCCTGCTTCAACCCGCTGACCGGCACCTATATCGCAGCGACCGGCGCGCCAAGCGTCTGCCGCTGACACAAATTCATCGCGGCGTGTCAGAGCGGGGCCGGGGGCGTAACGTGTCGTCAAAAAATCGCCCCAGTGCAGTATTGAAGCCCGCGTGAAATCCGGCGCGATCAAAAGCATGGTCGCTCTGGCAAATAGACAGAGTTTTGAAGCCGGAGCGGCACGGGGCCAGAAAATCGAAGTGTCCGGCCAGAGGTACGAGATGGGTCTCGGGGCGTTGGTCAAGCCCGTCCCGAACGGGCTCGACCGAGCCCGGCGAGGGCAGAATGCGATCGTTCTGAGCCTGCCACAGCTGAACAGGTATCCGCACAGGGGCGAGGGCTTTTCTGCTCATGGTGAAGCCCAGCGCCGGGGCGGCAATCACCGCGGCCTTGAGGCGCCTGTCGGTCAGATCGGGCAGGGCTGTATCCAGCGGTTTTTGACGATGCGCAGAAGCGCACAGGTAAAACTGTGGGGCTGCGTCTGACACCATGACGCGATGCGCGCAAAATCGGGCTTTGCCCCGAGCGCCAGTAGCACGGTCAGCCCGCCTGCAGAAAAACCGAAAGCCCCAATCCGCGTGCTATCGAGCCGTGTTCTGCCCAACCAGCGAGAGAGCATATAATCGAGCGTCGCGCTCAGGGCGCGTGTTCTTCCCACAAGATCGGTGACGCGCGACTGATCGCGCCAGTTATCCCCGGGCTCGGTCATGGCCACCACGACATAGCCCTCACTCGCCAATGCTGCTGCCGTATCGAGATGACCGCTCCATGATCCACCCGTGCCATGAGAGAAAACGATCAACGCCCGGTTCCGGCCCGTAACCGGCCCGTCAGGAATGCACGTCTGCTCGTAGGGACCGAGATCCTGAAGGTGTAGGATGCCTTGGCTCGGATACCAGATGCCAAGTTCTAGCCCGCTTGGCGTTATAAGATGCTGACAACCGACCGGGGAGGTGTCTGCGCAAGCCGAACTCGCCGGAATGCCGCCAGGCCTGTGTCGTCTCAGGACGCTTGTGGTGGGGCAGGTAGCGAAGAAGACCGTCAGTGACCTGTCAGGCAATACAGGCAGTGGACCTACAGTTTTTTCGTAGAGGCCGGATCGGATAACCCTGCCCAGATCAATGAGTTTCGAGCCCAGGAGCCGTCGCAAGTAGGGACCGAAACCTTTGGATGGGGCCGAGTCAAGCGAATCGATGCGAATGGAATGGAGGGTGCAACCTTCAGTGACGGGAAACGCAAAACGGGGCGGTGTGAGCCGCCCCGTTTTTCCTGGTGTCCAGACGATGCTGAGGATCAGCGCTTCCACCAGCCGGTGCGCGGCTTTGCGGGTGCGACCTCATCGACATTGATGGGCTGCACTACCGGAGCGGCGTCTTCGCTCTTCGCCTTGGCCCGGCTTGCGCGGCTCTTGGCGGGTGCCTTGGTCTCAGCCTGAGCAGGAGCTTCCTCGGCTGCCTTGCGCGGCGTACGACCACGACGGGGCTTCGGCGCCTCCGGCTCGCTCACCACTGCGGTGGGCGCGACCTGCGCTGCGACCGTCTCGCCCGAAGCTTCGGCCATCTCTGCAGCGACCGGCGTCTTGCGCGGGCGACCACGACGACGGGGTGCGGGCTTGTCCTGATCCGCTTCGGCCACGGCGACTGGCTCCGGCACAGGCGCTGAATCAGCAGCGACCGTTTCTGTCGGGGCAGGCTCGACAACCTCAGCCGCGGCAGGCTTGCGACGCGGGCGAGAACGGCTCTTGCGACCCTCATTCTCGATACCGTGACGCGAGGTCTCCTCCTGGGCGGCGACCGGCGCGCTGGCCTCTTCATCGCGCTTCGGCTCGACCGCGAGGGTCGGCTTCGGTTCGTTGTTGAGAGCAGAAGGCGCACCCAGACGCGATTCAGCCTGTTCGATCATATCGAAAATGTCGAACGAACCACCACCGAACGGATCGGCGGGCGTCGGCCCCACCCAGCGGTTTTCGCGCTTCTCGGCAGGTGCGCGGCGCTCGCTGTTATGGCGTGCCTCACGCGCAGGTTCGGCTTGAGGGCGCTCGCCCGGAGCGCGCTCATTCTGGCCACGCTCTCCTTGGTTACGCTCAGCCTGACCACGCTCATCACGCGAGACGCGGCGCGTACGCATCCGGCGACGTCCGGGAACGATCAGGGCTTCAGCCTCGCTATTCTCCTGTTCTTCCCGCCCGTTGTCTTCAGCGGCGGCCTCGTGTGACACAGTCTCTTCCTCTTCGTCGGAACCATTTTCCGACGAAGCCTGGACGTCGCGTGCGTCATCCGAACGACGACCGTTGCGACGGCGACGGCGACGACGGCGGCGACCGCCATCTTCTCTCGCACCCTCTTCGCGTGGTCCGTCTTCACGGGTTTCTTCCGGGGCGGCGACGTTATCGACGCTCTGCTCGATCTCGTCATCCTGCGCGACGGCCTCGACCGAAGACACGGGTGCTTCGATCTCATGTCTCTGAGCTGGACGTGTTTCCGCCGGAACCTGAGGGCGCAGGCGCTCGATACGCAGATCGGCGGGCGTCAGAGTGTCATCAGGCTGGAAAGACACATGCATGCGATGACGCTGTTCGATCTCGCCCAGCCAGTCGCGCTTGTTGTTGAGAATGTAAAGCGCGGTGCCAGAGGTGATGTGAACGCAGATCGCGGCTGCTTTCTGCTTCAGACCTTCCTCGTCTACAGCACGAAGAACGTGAAGAGCAGCGCTTTCGACGCCGCGTACATGGCCCGTGCCCTGGCAATGCGGGCAGGGAACCAGAACGGCTTCGGCAATAGACGGGCGCAGACGCTGGCGCGACATTTCGAGCAGGCCGAAATGCGAGATCTGGCCGATCTGGATGCGCGCGCGGTCGCTGCGCAGCGCGTCCTTGAGGCGCTTTTCGACCATGGAATTATGCTTGCGGCTTTCCATGTCGATAAAGTCGATCACGACCAGACCGGCAAGGTCGCGCAGGCGAAGCTGGCGGGCGACTTCCTCGGCAGCTTCGAGGTTTGTCCGTACCGCCGTGTCTTCGATATTGCGCTGGCCCGTCGAGCGGCCCGAGTTCACATCGATCGAAACCAGGGCTTCGGTCTGGTTGATCACCAGATAGCCACCCGATTTGAGCTGGGCCATGGGCGAGGCAATCGCGTCGAGATGACCTTCGACATGATAGCGGCCATAGAGGCTCTGGGTCTGGTCGCGCCAGAGTTTCACCTTGCTGGCATTATGCGGCATCAGAAGACGCATGAATTCACGCGCATTCTTCCAGGCCGGTTCGCCATCGATGATGATCTCTTCGATGTCCTTGCTGAAAAGGTCGCGAATGGCGCGCTTGATCAGATTGGCTTCTTCATAGATCAGCGTGGGCGCGACCGAAGACAGCGTGTGGTTGCGGATATCGTCCCAGAGCTGGAGCAGATATTCGCAATCGCGCGTGATTTCCGGCCCCGGACGCTGGGCACCGGCGGTACGCACGATCATGGCCATGCCGCGCGGCAGATCCAGCTCGGCAATGATGTCGCGCAGGCGCTTGCGGTCGCTATCCGAGGTGATCTTGCGCGACACGCCACCGCCGCGCAGGGCGTTGGGCATCAGAACGCAATAACGACCGGCGAGCGAGACATAGGTGGTCAGGGCAGCGCCCTTGTTGCCGCGCTCTTCCTTGACGACCTGCACGAGCAGGATCTGGCGGCGACGGATGACTTCCTGAATCTTGTAATTGCGCAGGAAGCGCGCCGTGCGGCGGGCAGCAGCGCCCTCATCGCCCGTGTCATGCTCGCCACCGACCGTTTCGGG
Source organism: Asaia sp. BMEF1 (assembly GCF_051628905.1). GTDB lineage: Bacteria > Pseudomonadota > Alphaproteobacteria > Acetobacterales > Acetobacteraceae > Asaia. Next base: position 2,993,495 of record NZ_CP157575.1, read on the forward strand.
GCGCGCTTCGAACTCGCCCTGATCGCTGGTTTCGGCAGTGTCTGCCTCGTCGCTGCTCTGGCTGTCGCTTTCGGTCTCGACGCGCTCATCGGCGCGGAGATCTTCATCCTGTAGGGCAAGCAGCTTTTCACGATCGGCAACCGGGATCTGGAAGTAATCCGGGTGGATTTCGCTGAAGGCGAGGAAGCCATGTCGGTTGCCGCCGTAATCGACGAAGGCGGCCTGAAGGCTCGGTTCGACGCGAATTACCTTGGCGAGGTAGATATTGCCTTTAATCTGCTTCTTGGACGATGTTTCGATGTCATAATCTTCGAGACGATCACCATCCATGACCACCACGCGGGTTTCTTCCGCGTGGGTGGTGTCGATCAGCATACGCTTGTTCATATAAAGGGAAACTCCGGTCGGCCCTTGTCACGCCCGGTCTCAGGCCCTGTGCAGACACAGTGGCTGTTCCGGCGCGCGCGGCAGAATGTCGAGGACTTTTGAAAGAAAAGGAGCCATCGGACCAGCGCTCGCGGAACAGCGTCGGAAACCGGGCATTGCCCGATCCGGTAGTTTTCCACAAAACGAGACTGGCAGATTTCATGCGGCCCCAGCGAGTTGTCATCTGCGTCACTGGATCGAAGACTGACCTCTCTTGCAGTCCTGCGGCGTGGGCCAGCGGAAGGGAGGGGGCTCTTGCAAACCATGTTGACGCGTGAAGCACGGCATAAAACGGGAGCGGCGCGTTGGAGAGCTAGGCTCTGTCACTGATGCCGGATCGACCGTTTCGCAATCCTTCTCCCGCAGGATGACCGAAAATCCCGCTCCGTGCAAGACTCGCAGCCCTGCCATGTTGACACCGCATTGTGATGCCACAGAATAGTCAGTCGCTGCTCTCATCCCAAGGTCGCCTCATGCCCGCCTCGAACCCGACCCGCCGCCAGATGAGCCATCTGATTGGCAGCGCCCTGGCTACGGCGTCTATCCTGCCATGTTCGCCGGCATCGGCGGCCCATCGGCACAACAGTCATGGACAAACGGCCAGGAAAGCGCCTGCGGTCATAGGCTCAGCGGCACCGCCCAGACCCGTCATCATGCTCGACCCCGGACATGGCGGCAAAGACCCCGGCGCGATCGGGGTGAGCGGTACTTACGAAAAACATATCGCCGCAGCCGCAGCAAAAGAACTCTATCGCCAGATCAAGGCCGCCGGTCGCTACGATGTGGTCATGACACGCGCCGATGATCATTTCATTCCGCTCGAAGGGCGTGTCGATCTCGCCCATAAACATAAGGCGCAGCTCTTTATTTCCATGCATGCCGACGCGCTGCATGACCCCGCCGTGCGTGGTGCAAGCGTCTATACGCTCTCCAATGGCGCATCGGACGCGCAGACAGCGTCTCTCGCCCAAACCGAAAACAGTGCCGATCGATTTGCCGGGCCTGCCTTTCACGGCATGTCGTCCGAGGTTCAGGATATTCTGGCGAGTCTTGTTCATGAAGAGACGCGCCGTGGCTCGGCTCATATGGCGGCGAGCGTCGTTTCGTCCTTCCAGCCGCGCATCGGCCTGTTGCGTCACCCCGCCCGTCACGCCGCTTTCGTCGTGCTCAAATCGGCCGATATCCCGTCGGTTCTGGTCGAGATGGGCTTCATGTCCAACCGTCATGACGAGGCCGCCCTGCGTCAGGGGGGATATCGGCAACAGGTCGCCAGCGCCATGAGTTCCGCAATCGATCGCTATTTTCAGGGTTCAGGCACGAATATTGCGCGATCGGGCTAGAAAATGATGCGCTCACGCTAGGCAAGGGGCGGCTTTGTGCAGTAGGAAAGGCATCATGATTATTTCGGGCCCCTCTTTTGGCATCATGCGTCGTGCTTCCGCACGCGCCACGCTGTGCCCGGGCCTCCTTCTTCGTACGCTTCGACTTATCAGCCCCTGAGCGCATTTCGCCGCCAGCCGGTCTGGCGCGTTCAGGGGGTTCATGATTGTGTTGTTCAAAGCCTTGAGAAGAAAAAAAACCATGACCATTACCCATCCTTCCTTCGGCACGGTTGCTGACGACCGAGTCATTATTTTCGACACCACCCTGCGTGATGGCGAACAATCGCCCGGATTCTCAATGAATCTCGAAGAGAAGATCCGCATGGCCAAGGCGCTCGAAGAGCTGGGTGTGGACGTGATCGAGGCTGGATTTCCGGTCGCGTCGCCCGGCGATTTCGAGAGCGTGCAGAAAATTGCCGAGACCGTACGCGAGGCCGTGGTCTGCGGTCTGGCGCGCAGTGGCGGCAAGCGCGATATCGAGGCCGCAGGCGAGGCCATCGCCAAGGCACCGCGCCGACGCATCCACAACTTCATCTCCACCTCGCCGCTGCACATGAAATACAAGCTGCGCATGGAGCCGGAGACGGTGCTCGAGCTGATCGCCGAGGGAAACAAGGCCTCGCGTCACTTTACCGATGACGTGCAGTGGTCTGCCGAAGATGGGTCGCGCACCGATCCCGATTTCCTGTGTCGCTGCGTCGAGACCGCCATTATTCATGGCGCGACCACCATCAATATTCCCGATACGGTCGGCTTCACCACGCCTGACGAATTGCAGGCCATTTTCACCATGCTGCGCGAGCGCGTGCCCGGCGCCGAAAAGGTGATTTTCTCAACCCATAACCATAACGATCTTGGGCTGGGGGTCGCCAATACCCTTGCGGCTGTGGCTGGCGGCGCGCGTCAGATCGAATGCACGATCAACGGGATCGGCGAGCGCGCTGGCAATGCGGCACTCGAAGAGATCGTGATGGCCATCCGTACCCGTCGCGACAAGATTCCGTTCCAGAACCGCATCGAGACGCCGCGCCTGCTCGGTATTTCCCGCTTGCTGGCCAATATCACCGGCTTCGACGTGCAGCCCAACAAGGCTATCGTGGGGCGCAATGCCTTTGCGCATGAGAGCGGTATTCACCAGGACGGCATTCTGAAAAACGCCGCCACTTACGAAATCATGACCCCCGAGAGCGTGGGATGGAGCAAGACCTCGCTGGTTCTGGGCAAGCATTCGGGTCGCGCAGCTTTCCGCGACAAGCTGAAGTCGCTGGGCTACGAACTATCTGACGACAAGATCCAAAATGCGTTCGAGCGTTTCAAGGTTCTGGCCGATCAGAAAAAGACGGTGTTCGATGACGATATCCGCGCTCTGGTCGATGACGAGACGCGCGACCACGATCGTATCCGTTTCGTGTCGCTGGAGCTGCTGGCCGGTTCCAAGCGCCCGGCCCAGGCAGAGCTGGAACTCCTCGTCGACGGTATCGTGAAATCGGCCAAGGTCTCGGGCAATGGCCCTGTCGATGCAGCCTTCAAGGCGATTGGCGAGATCTTCCCGCACGAGGCGGCGCTTGAGCTGTTCTCGGTCGGTGCCGTGACGGAAGGTACTGACGCGCAGGCCAAAACGACCGTACGCCTCCAGGAAGGCGGCAAGATGGTCGATGGGCAGGGCGCCGATGCTGATACGATCGTCTCTGCGGTGCGTGCCTACGTCCATGCCCTGAACAAGCTGGTGGTCAAACGCACCCGTGCCGAGCCCGAAGCGCTGTCGGTCTGACCGAGGCAAGTCCGAGAAAGCCGAAGGCGGGCGCCGTGAAAACGCAGCGCCCGCCGTCGATCATTCTTGATATGAACTTGCAGTACTCATCATAAAAAAACCTCCCGCCGTTTTCGATGGCGGGAGGTTTTTTTGTGTCTGACATGACGGCCCGGGCTCCAGCCGCATAATCAGTGCGTATGGTCTTGGGTCGCCTGCCTCGGATAGGAAGTCTCAGGCAATAGCGATGGTGAGGAAGCCATCAGTAGCCGTTTCGATAGCCCTGATAACCCTGCTGTGCCGGATATGCCTGCTGTGGGTAGGACTGCTGGGCAGGATAGGCGGGCTGGGCATAGCCGTTCGGATATTGTTGCGGGTAAGCCTGTTGCGGCGCCTGATTATAATAGCCGCCCTGATTGTAGTAGTTGCTCTGGCCGCTCGGGCGGTTCGGCGTGGTAGCCGCACCGCCCGCCGCGCCGAGAAGCCCGCCTGCAAGCGCGCCAATGGCGGCACCGCGCCCCCCGCCAGAAACGGCGCCGATGGCGGCACCAGCGCCGCCACCGATCAGCGCCCCCGATCCGGCGCGAGCGCCCGGATCATAGGGGCTGCCGCAACCATTCAGCATGAGGCAAAGCCCGGCGAGGCCTGTCGCGGCCGTAAGGCGCCGCACGGGCGCAGAGAAGAAAAGGGAGGGTGCGCTCATCTTGGTCTCGCAGGCTCAGTAAAATCAGTAGCCCGAACGCGGGCGGTTCGGCGTGGTTGCGGCACCACCGGCTGCACCGAGCGCGCCACCCGCGAGGGCGCCAATGGCAGCACCGCGACCGCCACCGGCCAGAGCGCCGATTGCAGCACCGCCGCCCGCGCCGATCAACGCGCCTGACCCGGCGCGTGCACCGGGATCATAGGGATTGCCGCAGGCGCTCAGACCCAGCATGCCAAAGCAGGCCGCAAGGGCTGCGAAATTGCGCGGGCGGAAAAGGGAAGCATGCTTGGTCATGATATCTACTATCCTAAAAAGTCGTTCTACTCTGCACGCAACGAGGCGGTATTTGTCGAGTTTCCTTCCGCCACTGCCTCGTGATCAGGTTGATCGTCAGATTTCTCCTCGGACGCGTTCGGAGCATGGCGCCACTATGGCCGGTTTTGGATGGTTTGTAACCAAAGGTAACCGACGCTCAGGGAGCGTTTCGACGCACGTTTCCGTGCAATGCCTTTTTGGTCATTAAACTGCTATTTTCCCTTATCGGGACTTGCTCCCCAATCGCGGCACCGGTAAGCCCTGCGCCAGAATATCTCGCGTCATGCTCCTCTCTGTAAGCTGGTTTCCTTACTTCGACTGTCGAAGGAGCCACCGCGCGGGGCGGAGCGGATTGCAACCCGCGCGCGCAAATCTTTCGGCCAGGAGGCTTGAATGTTCTCACGTCTGCTGGGTCTCATGTCGGCAGACATGGCTATCGACCTCGGCACCGCCAACACGCTCGTTTACGTCAAGGGACGCGGCATCGTTCTTGACGAACCCTCTGTGGTCGCCATCGCTGAAGTGCGTGGCAAGAAGCAGGTTCTGGCGGTTGGCGACGAAGCCAAGCTGATGGTCGGGCGCACCCCGGGCAATATTACGGCCATTCGCCCGCTGCGCGATGGCGTGATCGCCGATTTCGAGGTCGCGGAGGAAATGATCAAGCATTTCATCCGCAAGGTGCATAACCGTCGCGCTTTCGCCAGCCCGCAGATCATCGTCTGTGTTCCGTCAGGCTCCACGGCGGTCGAGCGTCGCGCCATTCAGGAAAGCGCCGAGAGCGCCGGTGCGCGCAAGGTGATGCTGATCGAAGAGCCTATGGCGGCGGCTATCGGCGCCGGTCTTCCCGTAACCGAACCTTCCGGCAGCATGATTGTCGATATCGGCGGCGGCACGACCGAAGTGGCGGTTATTTCTCTTGGCGGTATCGTCTATGCGCGTTCGGTGCGTGTCGGCGGCGACAAGATGGATGACGCGATCATTTCCTACATCCGCAAGACGTTCAATCTGCTGATCGGCGAAAGCTCAGCAGAGCGCGTGAAAATGGAAATCGGTTCCGCCTGCCTGCCCGACGATCCGCGCGATCCCGGCCCGATCAAGGAAGTGAAGGGGCGAGACCTCATTAACGGCGTGCCGCGCGAGATCCTGGTGAGCCAGGCCCAGGTGGCTGAAAGTCTCGCCGAGCCGGTGCAGCAGATCGTCGATGCCGTAACCACGGCACTCGAAAACACGCCGCCCGAACTGGCTGCCGATATTGTCGATAAGGGCATCGTGCTGACCGGTGGCGGCGCATTGCTTTATCGTCTCGATGACGTGCTGCGCAATGCGACGGGTCTGCCGGTGACGGTAGGTGAATCGCCGCTTTCCTGCGTGGCGCTTGGTACGGGGCGTGCGCTCGAAGAGATGCGCCGTCTGCGGAACGTCCTGATCTCGATGTACTGATAACCAGGGAGCATCCGGTCGATGCTGTCGATTCAGGGGCGACACGCACTCGCAAAGCTGATGCTGCCGTTCTTTTTCGTGCTGGCGATCGGCCTTATCATGCTCGGCCTGACACGACGTCAGGCCGTCGACTCCCTGCGTATAACGCTGGCTGACGGCCTCGCTCCCGCCTATCAGCTTATGGCAGCGCCAGAGACAGCTTTTGCGCATTTGCGTCAGACGGTCACGGGGCTGACCGACATTGCCGGCGAGAATGCCCGTCTGCGCGCCGAAAACCAGAAGCTGCGGCGCTGGTATGACGTAGCTGTCGCACTCGCTGATGAAAACGCCCAGCTAAAGGCCAGTCTGCACTGGATCCCCGATAACGCGCCTAATTTTGTCAGCGGTCACGCGCTGCGCGATGCGGGCGGGCTGTACGGCCGCTCGGTCCTTCTGGCGGTTGGCGACAACCATAATATCGTGCCGGGCGATGTCGCGCTCGATGCCTCGGGTGTGCTCGGTCGCGTTACCGAGACGGGCGCACGCACAGTGCGCATCCTGATGATCAATGACGATGCGAGCCGTATTCCGGTCATGCTGACGGCATCACGCGGCAACGCCATCATGGCAGGCGATGGCTCGCCTTATCCGAGGCTTATCTATTACGCGCAGGATAATCGCCCCGTTGAGGGCGAGCGTGTGGTCACGGGTGAGCAGCCCGCACCTGACGGTCATGAGCACGGGGCTTTTGCCGGTATGCCGGGTGGGCTCGTCGTGGGAACGGTGCATTATCTGCGCCCCGGCACACCCGTGGTCGTGCCGGAAGCCTCTCTCGATCATCCCGATATCATCCGTGTCTTCGACTATATGAGTGCCGATCACGCGGGGCCTGAGGCGCCCGGTCGCGTCAGATTGATGCCGCCAATGCCTGTCGCACCAGAACTGCCTTTCGTGCCGTTCCAGAAGCCGACAAAGGGGCAGGGCTAGGTCATGGTCGGTCACCGTCACAACCCCGATAGTCACCCCGGCATCGCGCCCCGCGCCACGCTGCGTCGTCGTCTCGATCAGCTCATGCGGGCGTTGCTGCCGTCGCTGTTTATCGTACTCTGCGCGCTCATCCTTTCCGCAGGTCTTGGCATTCCTGGCCAGAACGAGCTGTGTTTCGGCATTGCGTCGAGTACGGTGTTTTTCTGGTCTGCGCACAGGCCGCAATCCATGACGCCGCTCATGACCTTCTGTGTGGGACTCGTCTGCGAGGTGCTGAGCTTCGGACCGCCGGGCGTGTTCGTGTTTTCCCTGCTTGTCTTTCATGGCGTGGCGCATCTGTGGCGCTACGGGCTCAGTCGTATCAGCTTTCTGTTCGGCTGGGCTTTACTGGGTGGGCTCGCCCTTGTTTTGTCGTTGTTCGGATGGATCATCGCGTGTATCGGGACGTTGGCAATGATGTCTCCGGTGCCGAGTCTCTTTCAGGCAGCGGTGACTATTGGTATCTATCCGACATTGAGCGCCCTGTTTGTATGGGCGCGTCGCACGGTGGCAGACCCTGAACAAGCCTGAAGGCCCGGTTTTGAGCATGATGTTCCGTCGCAGCGCAGTGCTTCCTGATGGACGCCCGACAGGCGAACGCGCAGCCATGACCGGAGCGCGATGCGGGATTGTCATCGCGCAATGAAGTTCAGGCGCGATAAATCCTCCCGGTCCCGTAATCCATCGCGGATGCGCGCCAAGCGCGATGAGATCACCCCTTCACGCGGCGTCTTTACCCGCCGTGCGCTGCTGGTTCTGGCGACCCAGGCGGGCGTTCTGGGCGTTCTTGGCAAGAAGCTCTACGACCTGCAGGTGCATGACGGCGACCATCTGCGCGATCTCGCAGCCCGCAACCGCACGAGCAAGCGGCTTCTGGCCCCGGCACGCGGGCAGATCGTCGATCGTTTCGGCCTGCAACTTGCGGGTAACAAGGTCAACTGGCGCGCGCTCCTCATGCCTGAGGAGACGACCGATATTCATGCAACCATCGCGCGTTTCGGCCAGATTATCGCGCTGGATGAGCGCGATCAGGCCCGTATCGAGCGCGATCTGCGCCATATACGCAAATATGTGCCCGTCGCGCTTAAGGACTTCCTGAGCTGGGACGACATGGCGCGTATCGAGCTCAACGCGCCGAGCCTGCCCGGTGTGCTTATCGATGTCGGTACGACGCGGCTTTATCCCTACGGGCCGCAGCTGGCGCATATCGTCGGCTATGTCGCCCCCCCCAATGAGCGCGATGTCGCCTCGACCCCGATGATGGCGTTGCCTGGTATGCGGGCCGGTCGCGCGGGCATCGAACAGACGCAGGATCTGCTTTTGCGCGGCGAGCCCGGCTCGGTCGAAATGGAAGTCAATTCCAAGGGCCGGGTCATGGGCGAGATGGATCGCATCGACGGGCAGCAGGGTGATGAGGTTGTTCTGACAATCGATGCCGGTCTGCAGCAGATGGTGCTCAACCGCATCGGCGATCAGGCGGCAAGCGTTGTAGTCATGGATTGCCGCAATGGCGAGGTGCTGGCCATGGTCAGCACGCCGTCTTTCGACCCGTCTCTCTTCGATTCAGGTGTGAGCCACGCACAATGGATCGAGTGGACCAATAACGTTCGCACGCCGCTTATCAACAAGACGGTCGCCGGTGTCTATCCGCCGGGCTCCACCTTCAAGCCCGCCGTGGCGCTCGCGGCACTGCAATCCGGTCTCGTCAGTCCGCAGGACCGCTTTACCTGCCCCGGCTATTACGACATGGGCGGGGTGCGCTTCCATTGCTGGTCGCGCTGGGGTCATGGCAGCATCACCATGCAGCAGGCTCTCATGTATAGCTGCGACGTCTATTTCTATCTGGCGGCGCGCAAGATCGGCATGGAGCCCATCAAGGCCATGGCGAATGGTTTCGGTCTGGGCACCAAGCTCGATATCGAGCTGCCCCATACCCGTGCCGGTGTCATCCCCACGCCGGAATGGCGCCAGAAACACGGCTTTCACTGGAATGGCGGCGACACGGTCAATGCCGGTATCGGCCAAGGCTTCGTGCAGGTAACACCGCTCGAACTTGCGACCTATGTGTCGCGCATTGCCTCGGGGCGCAATGTCACGCCGCATCTGGTGCGCAAGATCAATGAGCGCGATTCAGACCATACGCCGCTCGATGCCGCACCCGCCCTCGAAATTCCCGATGCCCATCTCTCGGTCATTCGACAGGGCATGTTCGATGTGGTCAATGCCCCGCGCGGTACGGCCCCCAAGGCCAGGCTGAGCCTTCCCGATATCGCGATGGCAGGCAAGACAGGCTCGGCTCAGGTGCGACGCGTCTCACGCGCCCTGCGAGAAAGCGGCCACTTCAACTCGATGAATCTGCCATGGGAGGAGCGTCCCCACGCGCTCTTCATCTGCTTTGCGCCCTATGATGCGCCACGCTATGCGATTGCGGTGGTCATCGAGCATGGCAATGGCGGCGCCGATGCCGCAGCCCCTCTGGCACGCGATATCATGACGGATACGCTTTTGCGTGACCCGGTCAATCACGACCATGCCCCCGGTCAGGCCGTCGCGGACGCCGAATAGTGAACTGGCAAAAACGCCTCTGGCGCCCGGAGCCGAGTTTCCGGCTTCTGGGCAAGCTGCTTCAGATCAACTGGCTCTACGTTCTGCTGATCTGTGCCTTGGCCGGAGTGGGCTATCTCGCGCTTTATTCTGCCGGTGGCGGCTCGGCGAAGCCCTTCGCGCGCCCGCAAATGGTGCGCTTTGGCTTCGGTCTGGTGATGATGATCACTGTGGCGCTTACCAGCCCGCGCCTGCTGCGTCTGCTTTCCATTCCGGTCTATCTGGGGGCGGTCACCCTGCTCGCTCTGGTGCTGCATATGGGCCATGTGGGTAAGGGCGCAGAACGCTGGATCAACCTTGCCGGGTTACAGTTCCAGCCTTCCGAATTCGCGAAGATCGCTCTGGTTCTGGCACTGGCGAGCTGGTTCCACCGTATCGACAACAAGCGCATGGGTAACCCGCTGCGTCTGATCCCGCCCGCGCTGCTGACGCTCATTCCTGTAGGGCTTGTGCTGAAAGAGCCCAATCTCGGCACGGCGGTCATTATCGGGCTGATCGGTGCGACGATGTTCTTTGCCGCCGGTATGCGCTTGTGGCAGATCGCCCTGCTTGTCGCGCCAGTGCCGTTTCTGGGCAAGTTTGTCTATGCCCATCTGCATGATTACCAGAAGGCGCGTATCGACACGTTCCTGCATCCTGAACATGATCCGCTCGGGGCCGGATATAACATCATCCAGTCCAAGATCGCCCTCGGTTCGGGCGGGATGTGGGGCGAGGGCTATCTGCGTGGCACGCAGGGCCAGCTGAACTTTCTGCCCGAGAAACAGACCGATTTCATTTTTACCATGATCGGTGAGGAATGGGGCTATGCGGGGGCCGTGTCGGTCATCGGTCTGTTGGCCTTGCTGGTGGTGGGCGGGATGCTCATGTCCATGCGCAGCCGAAACCAGTTCGGACGTCTTCTGGCGCTGGGTATTTCGGTGGATTTCTTTCTCTACTGCGCCGTCAATCTGTCGATGGTCATGGGGGTGATCCCGGTCGGTGGCGTGCCTCTGCCGCTTATCTCCTATGGTGGCTCGGCCATGCTGACCATGATGTTCGGCTTCGGCCTGCTGCTTTCCTCCTGGGTGCATCGCAATGATCGCGATCTCCCTGCGGTGCGTGACGATCTCTGAAAAACCGCCAAGATGAGCCGTATCAGACCGCCGACGCCAGCCGCTAGAAAAGCCTATCGTCAAACGAGCTATGCGATCGGTTCGATAGTTTTAAGCATCGGCGCTCGACCAATATGCTGGCCCTTCGAAGGGCAGCCTCTCGTCCTGATCGGCGCCTGCAATCCGAGCGGGCTTCGTCTGTCCGATACCCAGAACGCCCGTCTCATGCAGCATCTGCGCGCACGTCTCGGCAGGGCGTCGGTGTTGAACGGTGAGGGGCGCTGGCGAGGCTGGTCAGAGCCTTTTTTTGCGGTTGCATTGCCCTTGGCCAAGGCGCGTGTTCTGGCTCGGATTTTCGGCCAAAACGCGCTGGTTCATGTCAGCCCGGGCCGTCCCGTTCGTCTCGTCTGGCTGACCTGATTATCTCAGCCCGTCCGGGGCCCTCCGTCACGCAGAAGCGTGCAAAAGGCCTGCTCGGCAGGAGAGAGGCTGCGAGCGCCGAGGGCCAGAGCGAAATGCCGCTCGGGAAAAGGCATGGAGACAGGGCAGAGCAGTCCGTTTTCGATCAGGCCCGAGACCACACTGGCTGAAAGAACCGTAGCTGCACGTCCCGTGCTGATCATGGTGGCGATGGCCTCGTTCGAGGTCAGTTCCATGACGATGTCGAGGCTTTCAGGGGCGATCCCCCATCCTTCTAGGGCGGTTTCGAAGCTCGCCCGTGTGCCAGACCCTTTTTCCCGCAGGACCCACGGCGTTTCTGTGAGGGCGCTCGCTTCGGGCGGGGTCTGCGCCCAGGCGTGTTCGGGGCTCACCACGAGCAAGAGCTGATCGCGGGCGAGGATTTCGGTTTCCAGAAACGAGCCGGTTGCAACTCCTTCGATCAGGCCGAAGCCGATCGTTCCTGCGGCAAGCTGCGCACAGATCTCCTCCGTATTGCTGATGGTCATGCCGAGCGTCACCTCGGGATGAAGGGCCGCAAAACGGTTGAGCCGCGCAGGCAGCCAGTAGCTCGCCAGTGTCTGGCTGGCCCAGACATGCAGCCTGCCCGTGCGCAAACTGCCGAGATCCTCCAGACATTCGCGCGCCGCCAGCGCACGCGCCTGCACGGCCCGTGCCTCCTGCAGAAAGACACGCCCTGCTTCGGTAAGCAGAATGCGGCGCCCCACGCGGTCGAAAAGCCTGATGCCGAAGCTGTTTTCAAGAGTCATGATGGCATGGCTTACAGCCGATTGCGTCAGAGCCAGCGCCTCAGAGGCGCGGGTCATATGCTGCCTCTCTGCCACGGCGATGAAAATGCGAAGCTGCTCGAGCGTCATGACGGCAGCACGCCCAGAAGCGACAGCAAAATGGCGCCGACAAGCAGGGAGAGAAACAGGCAGAACAGCCCTTCCAGCCCGTTGAGCGCGATTTCTCTCGGCTCCTCCGAGGAGAGGGCGGCTTTGACCTTGCGAAAACGCCACCAGCTTGCAGGCAGCAACAGAAGCCCGGCGCAGATCGTCAGCACCCCCACCCAGGCCGAAGACCCGGGCAGGGTGGGCATGCCGTCATGATGCTCTGAGCCGATCAGCCGCAGAAAGATGTTGAACTTGGCAAGCATGCAGCCGATCGCCACCATGGCGAGCGCCGTACGCACCCAGGCAAGAAACGTGCGCTCATTGGCGGCGTGGTCGGTATACCGGCTTATCATGCGCACAGATCCTGAAGTGGGGCCTGGGTCAGAAGCCCATCGAGTGTCGTCGCAAGATCATAGGCCTGACCGCGTATTTCGGGAATGGCGATAGACTCGAACAACGTGCCCTGACGGGCGGGGCCAAGGGTATAGAGCGCCTGCCGCGCCGTGCCGTCCGACGCGACAAGCTGCCCCCGTTCCGTCGTATCCAGCCCTGCGCCGCCCTGACCCGTCCGGGCAAATTTCCTGTCGAGCAGATCGCGAAGAACGGGGGAATTCACCCTGTCGTAGCGCAGGCTCGGCCCCGTGCAGTTGAGCACATGGGCAGCATGAAGAATTTCGATCCGGTCATGATACCTGACTGTCACGCGCAACCCGTCAGCCACCGCCTCGATTTTCTGCAAATGCCCGGCGCGCAGCGAAAGCGTACCGCTCGCCAGACCGGCATCGAGCGCCTCGGCAATGCGCGGTGCCATGCGGTGACGCACCACGTCCCAGCGTCTTTGCAGATGACGCCGGAACCGCGCGCGCTCCTGCGGGGGCAAGGCGGCCCAGAGCTGATTGGTGACAGAACGCAGGCTGTCGATACAGGCGCGCCACGGAATGCCCTGCTTCAGCGCGGCATTGAACAGGTGCAGATAGGCGGTGCAGCGCGGCGCGCAGGCACCCGGTGCGATGACAGGCGCATCGAGTTTCGGTGCCGGTGCATGACGACTGGGAAACTGGGCGTGGCGGGAAATAATGGTGATCTTGCCAGAATGACCCGCCGCACGAAGCTGCATGATCTGGTCGACCGCCGTCAGGCCGCTGCCAATCAGCAGCACAGGGTCGGTCGGTTTGATGGCCTCGATAACCCCACCTGCCCAGACCTGATGGTGATAGCAACCGCTTTCCAGAAGGTCGGCGGGAATGCCGGGCAGGAGCGGCGGCGCAAAATGGCCGAGTGCCAGAACGACATGGCGCGCGCGCAGGCAGCGCCCGTCATCGAGATGCAGCGTGGTGATGTCGGCGTCTGGCGCACAGCGTTCGACCCGCGCCCTGATATGCAGCGGCGCTGCCTGACGAAACAGATCCTGAAGATAGAGCCCATAAATGGCGCGCGGGATGAAAGCACCTGCCCCGATCTCAGGGGCGATCTTGCGTCTCAGCCAGCCAAGAAAATGCCCGGCCTCATCGGCGAGGGCGCTCATCCCGCTTGCAGGTACGTTGAGCAGGTTTTCGACGCTGCGCGTGCCATAGGCGAGACCCAGGGCAGGCTGCGGGCCCGGATCGATCACGACGCAGCCCCGGCTGTGCCGGTGGCGCAAATTCCAGGCCAGCAGCGTGGCGCTCGCACCGCCGCCAATGATCGCGATATCGTGGATCTCTGTCATGATCAGCCTCACTTCTTTCTGTGAGGCCGAGTATCGGGCAGTATCCTAAATCGTTCCAATTGATTGATATGCTCGGAACAATCGAATTATTCTATTGAATGCGAGGCTAGCCGAAACGGTAGCCCGAGAGCGGCTTGCCGAGCACCGTACCGGCGAAATCGAGATAGGCTGCTTCCCCTGTCGCGGCACCAGCGGCGACCATCAGGGGCAGAAGATGCTCTTCGCGAGGATGGGCGGCGCGGGCACCGGGGGCGTGGCGCCAGTCGCGTAATGCCTGCTCGCGTGTGGAAGGGTCCCTCATCGCTGCCTGCAACCAGCGATCGAAAGACTCCGCAGCCGGATCGGACGTTGCGCCCGAGAAAAACCCGCCAATATTGTGATAGGACTGGCCACTGCCGATGATCAGCACGTTCTCCGCCCGCAATGGCGCGAGTGCGCGGCCAAGAGCGAGATGCGCCTCAGGATCGAGATCCTGCCGCAGCGAAAGCTGAACCACGGGAATATCCGCATCTGGAAAGGCGATTTTAAGCGGTACGAAGACCCCATGATCCCAGCCGCGTGTCATTTCGCGCTCGGTCTCGATACCGGCATCGTCGAGTAGTGTTGCGACACGGGCGGCAAGGGTGGGGCTGCCCGGCGCAGGCCATTCCAGTGCATAGGTATGGGGCGGAAACCCGCCATAATCGTAGAGAAGCGATGGCGACGTGCCGAAATGGATACGTGGCACCCTGCCTTCCCAATGGCCGGAAATGACCAGCAGGGCATCCGGTCGCCCTGGCAGCGCCGACGCGAACCCTGCAAGATAGGTTTCGAGCGGCGACCAGGCGCGGCGCATCGGGCCTGGCTCGAGAAAGAAACATGGCCCACCGCCATGATTGATGAAGAAACTCGGTTGCATGAGAGCGAGCCTATCCTGTCTTATCTGTCGCGATCAGAGATAAAAAACCGATCGATTCTATCGTACGGGGTGATGGATGCTGGGAACGCTTTCCCTCGATCAGCTTCGTGTGCTGGTCACGATCGAGGAAACCGGCAGTTTTTCTGCTGCCGGACGCAGGCTGAACCGGGCGCAATCGGCCATCAGCCAGGCCATCGCAACGCTCGAAGCCACGCAGGGCGTTACTCTATTCGACCGCTCGGGCCATAAGCCCGCCCTGACGGAAATGGGGCGGGTTCTGGTGGGGCAGGCGCGGCGTGTGCTGTCGGGCGCGGCGCAGTTCGAAGCTCTGACAGCCGCAATCAGGGAGGGAGTCGAGCCGGAATTGGCCGTGGCGATCGACCCCCTCGTGCCGACAGGCGCGTTCATGGAAAGCCTGCACGCGTTGAAGGAGCGGTTTCCCCATCTCCCCGTCAGCTTCTCGACCGAAGGGCTGGGTGGCGCCGAGCGTCGTCTACGCCAGGGCGATGCGTCTCTCGCGCTCTGCGTGCTGCTTTTCGGCGTCCCTGAAGATCTGATCGCGGTACCTGTCTGCGATGTGGTGCTTGTGCCGGTCGTGTCTGCCAGCCACGAACTAGCCCGTCTCGGGCGGCCTGTGACGCGCGCCGATCTGGCGGAGCATGTCCAGCTCGTTCTCTCGAACCCGTCAGCCCCGGACGGGCCGAGTTACGGTGTGCTGAGCCCTAAGCGATGGCGTTTTGTCGAATTGGGGCGGCGCTTCGACTTCCTTCTCGGCGGTCTGGGCTGGTGTCGTATGCCCGATTATCTCGTCGAGGCACCGCTACGCGAGGGCAGGCTGGTGAAGATCGACATTGTCGATGACGACCCCGACGCGCCAGCGCCACGGCGCATTTATGCCGCGACCATGCGCGATCGCGCGTTGGGCCGGGCGGGAAGCTGGCTGCTGGACGATCTGAGAGCACGTATTTCCGTCCAGGCGGAAGGAGCTGGCGAAAGGTAGCCCTGATCGCAGCCGGGACACAAATTCGTCGTCTCTGTTTGCTTTTGGTTGCATCGGGCTTCGATTGTGGTTCCGATAACGATCTCACTGGCGAAGGGCGATGCGATGGGAGAATGCAAACGGCGCCTCGTGCTCGCGGCACTCTTGCTCGGCAGTGGTCCGGCAGGCACGACGATCTGTCTCGCGCGCGGTTTTTCGACCGTGCTTCCCTTGCATCTCGAGATGCCGTCAACCGCGACGCCCACACCCTCGAAGACGCCCTTACCGTCAGGAGCTGTTCACTGGGAGCCCGCGCCGCTACCCCGCGCCATGGCCGCCCCTGCGACACGTCGCACGACAGCCGGGAAAATCGTCGATTTTGCGAAGCAGTTTCTGCCTCTGGGCGAGGGCCGGCCTGGGCACGACCCCGTCACCGGGGCATCCATCGGGCAATTCGGCCCGGCTTATCAGAATGCCAGTCTGGTCGGTCACGGGCTTGCCCCACCGGGTGAAACGGTGGGGCGCTGAGCCTCAGCCTTCGATCTGGCTGAAATCGGCGATTTCGGTCAGGGTCTCGCCGATCTGCGCCAGCAGGCGCAGGCGGTTGAGACGGCGGGCAGGATCAGGATCGTTGACCGTCACGACCTCGAAGAACCGATCGAGCACGGGGCGCAGGGACGCTGCCGCGATCATGGCTTCCGCAAAACGCTCCTGCTCAAGAGCCGCATGAATGGCCGTTTGTGCTGAGGCCAGCGCCTCGCCCAGAGCGCGTTCCTCATCCTGCACGTAAAGCGCGTGATCAGGCGCGCCCTGATGCGGGCCATCCTTGCGGTTTTCGATGCGCAGGATATTGGCCGCGCGCTTGCCTGCCGCCAGCAGATTACGCCCGTCATCCGTGCCGACCATATCGGCGAGGGCTGCCGTGCGGGCCAGCAGACGCACCAGATCGCCATCCAGTCCACCGGCCAGCACGGCGGCCAGAATGTCGTGGCGTTCGCCTTCGCTACGCAACTGAACGCGCAGACGCTCGGCCAGGAAGCCGGGCAAAGCCGCGAGTTCGCCGCCATCACGCAGGTTCTCCGGCAGGTTCTGCGCAGCCTGGGCGATCAGCGTCGTCAGGTCGAGACGCAGCCCGTTATCGCGAATGATGCGAATAATGCCCAAAGCCGCACGACGCAGCGCATAGGGGTCTCCCGATCCGCTCGGCGTTTCGCCCATGGCAAAGAAGGCCGTCAGCAGATCCAGACGGTCGGCCAGCGCCACAGCGATCGATACCGGGGCGCGTGGCGTCTCGTCATTCAGACCGCGTGGCATGTAATGCTCTGCCACAGCGTCAGAAACGGCATCGCCTTCATTGTCATGGCGGGCATAATAGCCGCCCATCACACCCTGAAGCTCGGGGAATTCCCCAACCATGCCCGTCGTCAGATCGGCCTTGGCCAGAAGGGCGGCGCGCTGCGCCTGTTTTTGTGCCGTCTCATCAAGCCCCATGGCCTTGGCCACGATACCTGCCAGCGCCACGATACGCTGTACGCGCGCGCCCTGGCTGCCAAGCTTGGCATGAAAGGTCACGCCATCGAGCGCAGCTACACGCTCGACAAGCTTCGTCTTGCGGTCCAGATCCCAGAAATGGCGGGCATCGGCAAAACGGGCGCGCAGCACGCGCTCATTGCCTGCAATGGTCAGGGCGCCCCCATCGGCGAAATCCATATTGGCAATGAAAGCAAAATGCGGTGCCGCCGTGCCATCCGCGCTGCGCAGGGCGAAATAGCGCTGGTTGATACGCATCGAGACCTGCATCACTTCAGGCGGCAGATCCATATAGGCGTCGTCGATACGGCCCAGAAGAACAACCGGCCACTCGGCCAGCCCTGAAACTTCCTCGACCAGCTTGTCGTCCTGAACGAGTGTCAGACCCGCCTTGTCTGCCTGAGCCTGCAACCCGTCCCGGATGATCGACAGACGCTGCGCCGGGTCGAGCACGACCTTGCGCGCAAACAGCGCGCTTTTGAGCTGCCCGAAAGAAGTGACCTCGAAAGGCTCCGGCGCCATGAAGCGATGGCCAGCGGTCTGTGTGCCGGAAACGAGCCCATGGGCATCGTCAGTCTCGGTAGCCAGACTGAAGGGCACGAGCGCACCATCGAGCAGGCAGATCACGCGGCGAAGCGGGCGCACCCAGGTAAAGGCGCTGCCATGGCCCCAGCGCATGGATTTCGGCCAGGGGAAGCGCCAGAGCAGGGCCGGGATGGTTTCGGCAATCTGCTGCGCGGCGCCGATGGCAGGCAATGTGCGATTAAGCACCCAGAAGCCGTTTTCCAGAACCAGAGCATCACGTTCAGCGCCATGCTTGCGCAGGAAACCGGCGAGTGCCTGTTCGGGCGCGCTCTCGCGGGGGCCACGTTCCGACTGGGTGGATTCAGCAATCTGCCCGTCGATCTGAAGGCTGACGCCAATCCGTCTGGCGCCCCAGAACGGCGTGACGTCGCGTGGCGAAAGCGGCGCCAGCGCCTCTGAAACGAGACGTGCCAGATCCTGACCGGCGCTCTCCTGCATACGGGCAGGAATTTCCTCGCAATCGAGAACGAGAAGGAATTCGGCCATTATTTCGACTCCTCGTCGCCAGCAAGCCAGGTTTCGCAGCACAGCTTTGCGAGGGTGCGCACGCGGCCGATATAGGAAGCGCGCTCGGATACCGAGATGACACCGCGTGAATCGAGCAGGTTGAACAGATGGCTCGCCTTGACGCACTGGTCATAGGCGGGCTGGGCCACGCCAGCTTCTGCCAGACGCACGGATTCCGCTTCGGCATCGCGGAAATGGCGCATCAGCATATCAGTATCGGCCAGCTCGAAATTATGACGCGAATAATCCTGCTCGGCACGCAGGAAGACATCGCCATATTTGAGACCCTGACCGTTGAAATCGAGGTCATAGACGTTCTCGACGCCCTGCACATACATGGCCAAACGCTCGAGCCCGTAGGTCAATTCGGTCGAGGGCATGACAGTCGGAATGCCGCCGACCTGCTGGAAATAGGTGAACTGCGTCACTTCCATCCCGTCGCACCAGACTTCCCAGCCCAGACCCCAGGCGCCGATGGTCGGATTTTCCCAGTCATCTTCCACAAAGCGGATATCGTGCTTTTCCGGGTCGATGCCGATGGCACGATAGCTGTCGAGCAGCAGGCGCTGGCTGTCTTCCGGTGTTGGCTTGAGCAGCACCTGATACTGGTAGTAATGCTGAAGCCGGTTCGGGTTCTCGCCATAGCGCCCGTCCGAAGGCCTGCGGCAAGGCTGCACATAGGCGGCCTTCCACGGCTTGCGCCCCAATGCCCGCAGCGTCGTATGCGGCGAGAGCGTCCCTGCACCCAGTTCGGTGTCATAAGGCTGAAGCAGGGCGCAGCCCTGTGCCGACCAGAACTGATGCAGGCGCAGGATCAGATCCTGGAAGGAAAGGGGGCGTCCGCCGTTTTCGGGCAAGGGGGTCAAGGATCGAGGCTCCGGTCTTGTTCAGTCGATCCGTTCTACCCCGATGACGGAAACAAGCCAATCGCAGGCGGGCGGGCGAATTTTCGAGAGGTTCTCATCAGAGATCTTTCGACGCATCGGGTAACGTTCTTGATCAAGAAGCTCCCCTGCTGCTCATGAGGAAAAAGAGCCGTCCCAAATAAAAAAAATGCGCCTATTTTCCTCTGGTGACCCCTTCTGTTCAGCACTGCCTTCAGCTCAGGAAGGAGGCGACGAAACGGGATCGTTACCCACTAATCGCCAGGTTTTGAGCGAGAGAGATTGGTAATATTTCTCGGTCACTGGATCAGGACACGCTTTCACTTATCAGCGCGCAGCAAGTCCTGGACCCGAACGACATGTGCATAGGCAAATGCGAGAGCTGACATGAACGCAGCGTGTACGTGAGTTGCAGGAACTGTCGTTTCGCCGAACGTCAGCGCACGCGTCGCGACTGCGTCATGGGCCACGGTCACATCGTAGCCCAGATCCACAGCGGCTCGCACGGTTGCATCTATACAGACATGACTCATGGCTCCGATAATCAGGAGCGACTTTATCTCTTCACCGCCGAGAAACGCGTGAAGACCAGTGTCACGAAAAGCGTTGGGATGGCGCTTGAGGAACACCCGTTCATGCGGTTCGGGACCCAGCGCGTCGATGATCGCGGCCCCTGCGGTGCCGGGCGCGAAAAACGGCGCGTCGTCTGCGGCAAATTCATGCCGGACATGCACAACCGGGATATCGGCGAGACGGGTTGCTGCGAGAAGTGTCGAGGCCTGGTCGATGGCTTCCTGAATGCCCTCTAGCGGCATGCGTCCGTCAGGCAGATAATCGTTTTGAAAATCGACGATCACCAGTGCTTGCCTGGACATATCTTCTCTCCTTTTGCGTCGTTATTGGTAGTCCCGGCAGGCTAGACGCGGAAAACGCTCTCCCCTACTGTCTGAAACGACATAATAAGTGTGTAATCGGACATTTTATGACCCTCGGTTCGATTGATGTCGTGCTTCTGGAGTATCCCGGTGCCCAGATTGCCGCCCTGCATGGTCTTGAAGATCTATTTCGCACTGCAGTAAGGCTCGCCACGGATGGGGATGGGTCCGGCCGGCAAAAACTGACGGTAAGGCGTTGTATCGTCCCGTTCTCGGGTTCTCGGATTAAAGAGACTCTAGCTGTTCACCCTGCGGCTGTGATTGTGCCTCCGACTTTGACTGCACGCCCTGAGGAGTTCCTGACACCGGAGCTGGAGATATGGCTCAAGGGATGTCGTGATGCCGGTACGGTCCTGGCGGGCATTTGCGCGGGTAGCTTTCTTCTCGCACACGCAGGCGTATTGGACGGTCGTAACGTTACCGTTCACTGGAGTCAGACGGAGCGCCTGAGTAGGCTTCGGCCCGATGTCCGTGTGCACTCTGAACGCCTTTTTGTTGAGGACATTGATGTAGTAACCACGGCCGGTATCATGTCCTGGCCCGACATGGCGTTGAGACTGATCGAGCGATGGCTCGGGACTTGGATTATGCATGAGACCGCTAGGTTCATGATGCTCGATCCGCCACGCGTCTCTCAAAGGCCCTATCGGCGTCTCCCCCTTTCTGTGACGTTCGATGATCCGCAGGTGCAGAAGCTCGTGCACTGGTTGCGCACGAGCGCGGGAGGCTTCGCCTCCGTGCGTGATATGGCTCAGATGGCAGGCCTCGAGGAACGCACGCTTCTACGTCGCTTCCGCAAGGCAACTGGGCTTTCACCTCGCGATTACCGACAACATCTGGCTGTGGAACGGGCGCGCGCACTGCTCGAGACAACAGCAATGTCTGTAGATCAGATTGCCTATGAAATCGGCTATCAGAACCCGGATGCGTTTCGAAAACTGTTCATTCGGCTGACAGGCCTGACGCCCGCGGCGCATCGACGCCGCTGCGTGAATGACGTGTTCGTTCCCAGCCAGCTGTAGATTCTGGTCCGTCAAGGTCGAAAGCCACGTAAGCAGAGTCCCTTTAAGCAGCGGAGCTTGCCTGCGCGCCGTTGAGATCAGGCTCTTTAAGGCGATGACTGTCAGGAACAGACCAGCTCCCTGCGCACGATCTCAGCCCCCGCCGCCAGCGCGTTGAGCTTGCCTCTCGCCACATTGCGCGAAAGCGGCGCCATGCCGCAATTGGTGCAGGGGCAGAGATTCTCCGCATCGACATAACGCAGCGCCTTGCGGAGCGTCTCGGCAACCTCGTCCGGCGTTTCGATCCGGTTGCTGGCTACGTCGATGGCGCCCACCATCACCTTCTTGCCACGCAGCAGCTCGATCAGTTCCATCGGTACGTGCGAGTTCTGGCATTCGAGCGAGACCAGGTCGATCGCTGAGGTCTGAAGCTTCGGAAAAATGCGCTCATACTGGCGCCATTCATGGCCGAGCGTCTTCTTCCAGTCCGTATTGGCCTTGATGCCGTAGCCGTAGCAGATATGCACGGCGGTTTGGCATGTGAGCCCTTCAATGGCGCGTTCCAGCGTCGCAATGCCCCAGTCATTCACCTCGTCGAAGAACACATTGAAGGCGGGTTCGTCGAACTGGATGATATCGACGCCGGCCTCCTCCAGTTCTCTCGCCTCGGCGTTGAGGATGGCGGCAAATTCCCAGGCCAGTTTCTCACGGCTCTTGTAATGGGCATCGTACAGCGTATCGATCATCGTCATCGGTCCGGGGAGCGCCCATTTGATCGGGGCTTTCGTCTGTTTACGCAGAAATTTCGCATCTTCGACGAAAACGGGCTTCTCGCGCGCGACGGCACTGACGACGGTTGGTACGCTGGCCTCATAGCGATTACGTATGGTGACCGTCTCGCGCTTTTCGAAATCGACACCCGCAAGATGCTCGATGAACGTCGTCACGAAATGCTGGCGCGTCTGCTCGCCATCGCTGACGATATCGATCCCGGCTTCCTGCTGCTCCAGCAGAGACACGCGCAGCGCGTCCTGCTTGGCCTCGGTGAGGGCTGCCCCTTCCATTTTCCAGGGAGACCAGAGTTTCTCCGGCTCGGCGAGCCATGAGGGTTTGGGCAGGCTGCCCGCGGTGGCGGTTGGA
Organism: Asaia sp. BMEF1; assembly: GCF_051628905.1. Lineage (GTDB taxonomy): Bacteria > Pseudomonadota > Alphaproteobacteria > Acetobacterales > Acetobacteraceae > Asaia. The sequence continues at coordinate 3,015,715 of NZ_CP157575.1, forward strand.
AGAAGCTTGGTCATGAGGCGTGGTTTTCCGGAAAAATTCGGGTCAGGATATTGAAGCGGATGTGGGGCAGGCAGCTCAGGCTGCGTGCCGGGTTGTCCACTGATCGAGAAGGGATTTGTGAGGCGCAATGAAATGCTCGCCCGCGAATTTTCCCTGCTCGATCGCGAGACGCGTACGCTCTTCGCGGTCGTAAACGACGCGCGTATTCGAGAAATCGCTTTGTTTTAGACTGGGCTTGTAGCGTGCGGCAGCGGCTGAATTTGCGTTGTAGATTTCCGGGCGATAGATGCGCTGGAATGTCTCCATCGTGCTGATCGTGCTGATCAGTTCGAGCGGGGTATAGTCGTTCAGCAGATCGCCGAAGAAATAGAAAGCCAGAGGTGCTTTTGCGCCGTGCGGCATGAAATAGCGCACCCGCAGGCCCATCTTGCCGAAATAGCGCTCGGTCAGTGAGGTCTCGTTGGGCGCGTATTCGACACCCAGCACGGGGTGCTGATTGATGGTGCGGGTATAGATCTTGTTTTCCGACACGCTCAGACAGATCACGGGACGCTTCGTGAAGCGGCTGGCGTAACTCTCGGAAGCGACGAAGGCCTGAAAGATCCTGCCATGCAGCACGCCGAAATCATCCGGCACGGAAAAGCCGTCACGCCCGCGATTATGCTCGGGTAGGAGCACGCTGAAATCGTAATCGCGCACATAGGACGAGAAGTTATTACCCACGATCCCGTCAAGCTGCCTGCCGGTGGCGTGGTCGAGTATGGTGGTCTGCAGGAGTTCAATGGCCGGGAAGCTCTTGTCGGAACCAGCGATCGCCATCTCTACGGAGATGATATCGAGCGCGAGGCCGTAGCGTTGCCCCTCCGGATTGTCCCATCGTGCAAGATCGTTGAAACGCTGGCCGATCATGCTCAGGGCTGCACGCAGATTTTCCTGACGGAATTCGCCTCTCGCGAGATTGGCGAAATTGGTCGTCAGCCTTGTGCCGGGGGCAGGGGTATAGGTCTCGTCGAAGCGAAGGCTTTTGACCGTAAAAACAAAATCTTGGGTCATGTTGGGCGGGTATCCTCTTCTGGATCCTGTTTCCCGCGCCACGTTCTTCAGGTCGCCGCGCGGAGCGAACGAGCCCCGGTTATCCTGCGGGAACCAACATGAAGACAAATGATTATAAATCGACATAACATGACTCGATGTCATGTTATGGTGGCGCCATTGCCGGTGGCCATTGCGCGCCGTCGTTCAGTCCCGTTTTTCCTGCACAGGAGAGCCTGGTCAGAAATCGTCGCATGGCTCAGGAAAATCAGATTTTGACGCTGGCAGCGAGGCTGATGAACCCGTCCAGATAAGGTGGGGCTGCTCCCGCACGATGCCCGAGATGGATGGATTTCAGAATGCCATCTCCGATTCTCACCCCTTTAACGCCTTTCACCTTACGCAACAGCCAGTCAGGCGTGGCGCTGACGGCCCGTCCCGAGGCGACAAGGCGCAGCATGAGGTCGGTGGTTTCCACCGTGCGGTGTCGGCGCGGCAGGGCGTGGGCGGGGACGAGAAACCGCGTATAGATGTCGAGCCGTTCGCGTGAGACAGGATAGGTGATCAGGGTCTCGGTCGTGAGATCCTTGGGCTCGACATGGTGTTTCAGGGCAAAAGGATGGGTTTCGGCCACAGCCAGAACCAGCTCGTAATCGAAGACGGGCGTGAATTCGAGTTCGATCCGCTCGATTGGATCGGGGGTGACGAGAATATCGATTTCATGTCCCAGAAGCGCGCTCAGCCCCCCGAACTGGAAGGCTGTGGTGACGTCCAGCTCCACGTCGGGCCAGGCTGCGAGAAAGGGATCGACCACCTGCATCAGCCAGTCCTGACAGGGGTGACATTCCATACCGATACGGATCGACCCACGACGGCCACGTGCGTAGTCCTCGAGTACGCCCGCGCCATGTTCGAGCTGCGGCAGCACGCGCTGTGCGAGGCCGAGAAGATACTCTCCGGCCAGCGTGAAACGGAGCTTGTGTCCTTCGCGCTCGAGCAGTTTGACGTTGTGACGGCCCTCGAACCGGCGAATGGCATGGCTGACGGCAGATTGCGTCAGGCAAAGCTGCTCGGCGGCCAGGGTCAGGCTGCCGGTACGATGGATTTCGCGCAATATCGCCAATGGCTGTATGTCGATCATCGTCCATGAACTCCTGTCATCAGAAGGGCTTGTAAAGCGACTAGGGGCGCAGCTCCAGAGCGCCTCATGGCATTGCGCTGCTGCCAAGAGCGGCTTTCCACTTCCGCCCGGACTTCCGATGGGATGTAACGTGTCGCATAATGAGCATGCGGGTCGGACGAACCGGGATTTGCCGACCTTGAAGACGGACCACTTGCAACTCTTTCGGCCTCCGACCACATTATACTGCGTATTCATTTTGACCGGATGGAGAGTCATCCCCATGAACCAGCAAGAGCGTGATCTTATTTCGCAGTTCGTCGCCCGTGTCGGCGGCGCGCCTAATAGCGGGTTCGGCGGCTCTCAGGCCCCGGCCAATCTGCCTCCGGTCGATCCTGAAGCGGATCGCTGGATTTCTGACAATTTCCAGAAATATCCTGAAGCCCGCTATCGCGTGACCCAGATGGCTGTCGTGCAGGAAGTGGCGTTGGCCGAGGCGCAAAACCGCATCCGCCAGCTCGAATTCCAGCTTCAGCAGGCCCAGTCGCAGCTCCAGCAGGCGCAACAGCAGCGCCCGCAGGGCGGTGGCGGCCTGTTCGGCGGGTTGTTTGGCGGCGGTGCCAACCGCCAGCAGCAGGCCGGGCCGCCGCCTGGCTGGGGTGCGCAGCCGCAGCAGGGATATGGCCAGGGTTATGCCCCGCCGCCGCAGGCCAATCTGCCGCCTGGCTACTCGCCCGGCATGTTCCAGCAGCGTGGTACGGGTTTCCTTGGTTCGGCCCTGACGACTGCAACGGGTGTTGCAGGCGGTATGCTTGCCGCTAACGCGATCGAAGGGCTGTTTTCCGGTCATCACGATACGGGCGCCGGTGGCTTCGGTGGTGGTGAGACCATCATCAACAATAATTACGGCGATGCTGCCGGTAACGACCCGTTTGCGGGCGGCGGTCAGGATGCAGGTCAAAGCTATGACGCTGGCGACTGGGGCGGTGGCGGCGGTGACAGTGGTGGCGGCTGGGGCGACGACTCTTTCTGACCCTCCGGCTGCGTCCCGGCGGGCCGTTTCGTCTTGTGACGGTTGATTGAGAAAACCCGGCCTTTGCGCCGGGTTTTCTTTTATGTTTCAGCCGTCTCTGTTGTCGGATGAAGGAGTTTTCTGGATGACCGGTTCCCTGTTCCAGCGCGTCTTGCTGACCAATGACGATGGCATCGACGCGCCGGGTCTTGCCGTCCTGCACGAGGTCGCATCGCAACTCAGCGACGACGTGTGGATTGTGGCCCCCTCTCAGGATCAGAGCGGCATTTCCCATGCGCTCAGCCTGCACGATCCGCTACGCGTGCATCAGCATGGCCCGAGGCGCTTTGCTGTGAACGGTACGCCGGGCGATTGCGTTGCCATCGCCACGCGCCATATTTTGCGCGACGCCCTGCCCACTCTGGTTCTCTCGGGGATCAATCGTGGTGCCAATCTGGGGGTGGAAACCGTGTTTTCCGGCACGGTAGGTGCTGCCATGACGGCCATGCTGCTCGGCCTGCCCGCTATCGCGCTCAGCCAGACCTATGGCAAAGGCAAACAGGTGCCGTGGGAAACGGCCCGCGCACTCGCCCCTGAGGTCATCGCGACCCTCGCGCGGCAGCCTTTGCCGGAGCAAGCCTGTCTCAACGTCAATTTTCCGGCCTGTACGCCGGAAGAGGCGAAACCACTGAAAACCACGACACAGGGGCGGGGCTTTCTGCGTGATATCGAGGTGGTGACGCGCGACGATATGCGCCGTTCCGCCTATCACTGGCTGCACCTCAAGCGCGATCATGCAGGCGACGACGAAGGCACCGAAACAGCGGCCATCGCAGCCAATCATGTGAGCGTAACGCCGCTCTCCTTCGGGCGCACCAACAGCAAGATGCATGACTGGCTGATAAAGCAGGGGATCAGCGCCGCCTGACATCGTCGCCTCTGCCGTCCGGCTTCCATCCCCGACTGCGATCTCATGGATTCAGAAGGGAAAACACGGTGCCGCGCTCAACCCCGGCGCGTCCCTTACGTTGCATTGCATGACAAAGTGCAAACTCTGGGTGAACGGACGGGTAAATGAGCGCTGAATTGATGGACTGGACGGATGTCCTCTCGCTGAACGAGCTGGAAGACGGCGTGATTACCTCCGTAAGCATCGGTGACAAGGCGCTGGTTCTGTATCGCTCGGGCGAGGAGGTGCGCGCTTTTGATGGGAAATGCCCTCATAAGGGCGCGCCGATGGAGCAGGGCGTGGCCTGCAAGTCGCGTGAGGGCGACGTGCAGCTTGTCTGTCCGTGGCACAAGGCCAGTTTCTCCGCCGAAACGGGAAGGCTGATCGAGCCTCCCGCGCTCGATCCGCTCGCTCGCTATCCGGTCGAACTCCATGACGGGCGCGTTCTGGTCGGCAAGGTGGCCATCAAGCGCGATGCGCCTGCTCCCATGCGGGAGCACGAGATCGTTGCCATTATCGGTGCGGGTGCCGCCGCTATCGCCGCAACGTCGACCCTGCGTGAGGAAGGCTATGCCGGTCGTATCCTGCTCATCAGCCCTGAGGAAGATCTGCCCTACGACCGTACGGCGCTCAGCAAGATGACGCTTGCTAATCCGGACCCGGAGGCTGCTCCCCCGGTGCTGCGCCCGGAATCCTGGTATATCGAGCAGCGCATCGAGCGTGTGATGGATCGCGTCATCAAGCTCGATACCGAAAGCCGCACGATCACTCTCGAACAGGGCGTTACCCTGACGCCCGATCATGTGCTTCTGGCGAGCGGGTCACGCGCCAAACCGCTCGATATCCCCGGCAGCAGGCTTCCTGGCGTTCACAGCCTGCGCAGCGCGCATGATGTGCGCGAAATCGCGTCGAAAGTGACTGAAAATACGACCGTGGTAGTCATCGGCTCGGGCTTCATCGGTATGGAGGCCGCTGCCGTGCTGCGAAAGCGCGGGGCCGGGGTCACAGTGCTGTCCCGCAGCGAGCTGCCTTTCCAGAACCAGCTCGGTCGAGAGATCGGCACTGAGATGCGCAGCCTGCACGAAGGCAAGGGCGTGGCGTTCATTCCCTTTTGCGGTGTAAAGGCGATCAACGGCAAGGAACATGTCGAATCCGTCACCCTCGACGATGACAGCCGGATTACAGCCGATCTGGTGATCGTGGGCATCGGCGCGGAGCCGGTTCTCGATTATCTCCCCGCCCATGCGCTCAGCGATAATGGCGGGGTCGAGGTCGATCAGGCCATGCGCGTGGCGCCCCACATCTATGCTGCTGGCGATATCGCCAGCGTAACCCATCGAGGCGCGCAATATCGCATCGAGCACTGGCGCACGGCCCAGTGTCAGGCGCGTATCGCCGCACGCACCATGCTCGGCCTGCCCGGCGGTACGCTGACGACCCCGTGGCTCTGGACGCAGCAATACGATCGCAAGATCGAATATCTCGGCTGGCCGCGCAGCTTCGACCATGTCGAGATCGATGGCGAAGCGTCTCGTTTCGATTTCACAGCCCGCTATGCCGACGAAAAGGGCAAAATCGTCGGAATGGCCACCGCAGGGCGGCCAAAAGAGATGGGCAAGGCGGCCGTAACCTTCGACGATGCTTGACAGGGGAGGGGTGGAGCGGCTTCCTGCGCTCCATTGGCAGGGGTTCGCCCCCTGCACCCCCGAGGTTACGAATCAGGAAGACGCCCATGCATCTTTATCGCACGCATAGCTGTAGCGCCCTGCGCGAAAGCGACGCCGGCCAGACCGTCCGTCTGTCAGGCTGGGTTCACAGCAAGCGCGATCATGGTGGGCTTCTGTTTATCGATCTGCGCGACCAGACAGGCATGACGCAGATCGTCATCCCGTCCGGCACCGATCTGCTCGATATCGTCGAGCGCCTGCGCGTCGAGAGCGTGATCACGGTCACGGGCGAAGTGGTCGCGCGTGAAGAAGGCCAGCGCAACCCGCACCTGCCGACCGGCGCCATCGAGTTGCGCGCCCGCGAGATCGAAGTGCGTTCGCATGCGGCCGTGCTGCCTTTTCAGGTGGCAGGCAGCGAGAACTACCCCGAGGATCTGCGTCTCAAATACCGCTATCTCGATTTGCGTCGTGAGAAGATGGCCGCCAATATCCGCCTGCGCTCGGCCGTTATCGCTTCCATGCGTTCGCGCATGATCGGTCATGGCTTCACCGAATTCCAGACGCCCATCCTTACTGCGTCTTCGCCTGAAGGCGCGCGTGACTTCCTCGTTCCTGCACGCCTGCACCCCGGCAAGTTCTACGCCTTGCCGCAGGCTCCGCAGCAGTTCAAGCAGCTCGCTATGGTTGCCGGTTTCGACCGCTACTTCCAGATCGCGCCCTGCTTCCGCGACGAGGCCTCCCGCGCCGATCGTAGCCCCGGCGAGTTCTACCAGCTCGATTTCGAAATGGCCTTCGCAACGCAGGAAGATGTGTTTGCTGTGCTCGAAGACGTGCTGAGCGGGCTGTTTGCCGAATTCGGCAAGGGTCGCAAGGTCGATACGGCGCCGTTCCAGCGTATTCCCTATGACGAGGCGATGCGTCTGTACGGCTCCGACAAGCCCGATCTGCGCAACCCGCTTCTGATCAGCACGGTTACCGAAGCCTTCGCCAATTCGGGTTTCGGTCTGTTTGCCCGTATCGCTGCCAATGGCGGCGAAGTGCGCGCCATTCCGGCACCGGGTGCGGGGACGCGCCCACGCGGTTTCTTCGACAAGCTCAATAGCTGGGCGCGTGATGCCGGAGCTGGCGGTCTGGGCTACATCATTTTCGAAGAAGATGGTGGCAAGGGCCCGATTGCCAAGAATCTCGAAGCCGATCGCGTCGAGGCCATTCGCGAGGCATGCGGCCTGAAGGCCGGCGATGCCGTGTTCTTTGCCGCAGGCGAAGGCGATGCCGTGGCCAAGTTCTCGGGTCAGGTGCGCACGCGCATCGCGCAGGAACTCGATCTGATCGAGCAGGACGCCTTCCGTTTCTGCTGGATCGTCGATTTCCCGATGTTCGAGCGCAACGAGGAAACGGGCCAGGTCGATTTCTCGCATAACCCGTTCTCCATGCCGCAGGGCGGGCTCGAGGCCCTGAACTCGCAGGACCCGCTGACCATCAAGGCCTATCAGTACGATATCGTCTGCAACGGCATCGAGCTGTCTTCGGGCGCGATCCGTAACCATCTGCCAGAAGTCATGATCCGTGCCTTCGCCATTGCAGGCTATGGTGAAGACGTGGTCGAGGCCCGTTTCGGCGGCATGCTCAACGCTTTCCGTTACGGCGCCCCGCCGCATGGCGGTTCGGCACCGGGTGTGGACCGTATCGTGATGCTGCTGGCCGATGAGCCGAATATCCGCGAGGTCATTCTGTTCCCGCTCAACCAGAGTGGCGAAGATCTGATGATGGAAGCCCCGGCCCCGGTCGAGCCTGCCCGTCTGAAGGAGCTTTCGCTCGCGATCCTGCCGCCCAAGCCAAAGGCCAGCACCCAGTCTGCGGCGAGCGCCCAGAAGGACTGAACCGGAAAGGCGGTGACGCGTGAAACGGTTTCCAATCGGGCTTCTCGCCGGATTTCTGGCCTTGCCGCCTTCTGCTTTGGCTCCCTCAGCTCTGGCTGAGGGATTGCAGCCCCACAAGGCCGTCTACATGCTGGCTCTGTCGCGTCTCAAGGCAGGCGCGCTGGCCGGGGCAAGCGGTACAGCGACTTATCAGCTTCGCGATCTCTGCACCGCATGGTCGGTCAGTCAGAAACTGGAAATCGAAATCGTCAGCGGCGATGGCAGTACAAGCACGGTCGGTTTCCAGTCAGCCACGCTGGAAGATAAAAACGCGCATCACTTCGTGTTTCGCACCGTTCAGAGTCAGGATGGGCAGGTAACGAGCGAGACTGCCGGTGAGGCGACAAGACAGCGTCATGGGCAGATCCTGGTGCGCTACACCAGGCCCGAGGCGCGTAGCGTCACCCTGCCGGCCCAGACGGTATTTCCTATACAGCAGACGATGGCCCTGCTGGCCGCAGCGCGAAAAAAGAGCCTGCATCTCGCCCTCGATCTGTTCGATGGCAGTTCGGATACGGGCAGTATCCCTACCTATGCGACACTCGGCGGCTTCACGCCTCATCGGGCCAGCCTTTCCAGCCCGTTGCTGAGCGGGCGCGAGGCTGTGCCGGTTTCCATCGCAAGCTTCGGAGCAGGCAGCGGCGCGCTACTACCCGATTCGGCCTATAGCGACGTGCTCTGGAGCAATGGCGTCGAAGACCATCTCCTGATCGATTTTGGTGATTATGTTCTCAGCGGCGCGTTGACCTCCCTTAACGCCTTGCCGCCTTTGCGATGCGAGTGACCCGAGCTGCTCAGGCACACGCCGCTCTCTAGCTCATAACGCCCCGTATATGCGTTATCTATTCGGATAAGATGTCCCGTATCGTCGTGACTCCAACCCGGCTCTCATGATTGGTGACCAGATTCACGAGAGATGTAATGGCAGCAGGCGAGTCCTTCCGCGTCTGGAAACCTCTCGGATAATAAGAGCGGGTCAGGCTGCGTTCTGAAGGCGCTTGGAGCGCAAGGTAAGCACCCGTAGCGACAATTTCGACAGAGATGACCATCACCCCGTCTATCACTCTCTCACCTTGAAGATCTGAGCCAATATCCACTTTGGCATGACCGCCCGTCCATCGATGCGCCCTGCTTTCGATTGCATGCCAGCCCTCTTTTTCAGGATGGTTCAGATGATCGGTGTAATCGATCTGGCCTGAGCTGGTGAACAGGTTGATCTTGCCTACGAGAACGCCCAGTTCGCGCCGATCGTCATTCCACGGGCCATAAGATCGGCTGGGTATGAAAGTATTCGAACCGATCCAGAATGTTCCAACGCTATTGGGAACAAAGAATACGTAGTGTCCGCTTTTTATTCTGGCAGGCTTTATTTTTCTGTGATTATCCAAAACAAGGTGGAGGTCAGGATCGAGGGTGATGGGAGGCGGAGGCTCGGGTGGAGCGTAGCCCTGCATAGCGGCACGCATGGCAAGAGCATCGTGCACAGGTTTGATTTGTTCTGGCGCGGTACAGATAGGCGCGGCAGAGATGCGGCATGCCGTTTCTGAATTGCCCAGCGTCAGTGATCTCGCATTCTCACTAAACATGAGATATTTGTTTCCAGTATCAAGGAAACTTTCAGAGCTCGCACCATTAGCGAAAATGATCGAGTGCTCTTCTAACTCAAGATGGAAAACCTCGAAATCTGTCTCATTACTGATTGCGATTGAACGACCATTGACGAGCGTGCGTACAGGAAAGAGCTTGTCATCAATGAAGAGGCAATGCTCTGGTGTAATCAGAAGATCCCTGTTCGGTGCTCCGGATTGCAGTGCATCCTTCCGGACGCAAACGAGTTTTTCAGCGTCATTTGTGGTGAATACGCGACGCCTTCCGACCCACTTGATGGCAGCTATCGTTCTGAGTTGTTCTTTATATGTGATAACCTCGTCTCCTGCGCGGAGATCTTCGATGAGGCGCTCCCCGGTTGGTGTTTCTATCCGGGTCCCCCGGGCATAGCAGACAATTTTGATTAAGCCGCTATTGTTGTCGGTCGGGAAAGACACTGTCTTGCCAAGCGGTAGGCCAAGCGAGTTAAAACGGGTGCCGATGTTCAGAGTGACTGAATGGCCCTGCCCATCACCCAGAATAAAGGTGATGATCGTCTTCGTTCCGTTCCACAGGGCAGTTACGGATTTCTCCGTTCCTGAGAGCAGATAATTGATTGTGACGTTAGCAACGGGCTTTGTATTTTCTATCTCGAGCTTGAATATCTTGTTCACAGGGTTGGCGTAAAATGCGCGCTCGTCGAAATGGACATAAATATTTCCTGCCACGGAAGCCACATGACCATAATTTGTTTTGGTCGTATCTCGAAGACCAAGAAGACCCTGATCTGTGTCAACAGTAATTGTGCCGCCATTCAGCATGTACAGACCGCCCCCATCCTTGTAAGGCGCAGGGACGCCGGGAGTGACATTCAGATAGGGCATGGCTTACTCCATTACGAAAATGCTTGTTCGGGACGATCTGATTTTTATTTGCGTTTCTTCTCTCTGCGTTTCTTCATTCAGTTCGACGGAATGAAGAAACGCGGATTTCCTCATGGCTCGATACCGGCACTGAGCTCGCGGGCCGGGAAGGATCAGGAGATTGTTGAGAGAGTATTAATACGATCGTATTTTAATTGCAAGGAGCAATCGTGGGACGTCCGAAAACCATAGACAGAAACGAAGTCCTTGAGGCGGCTGAGCGGGTCATCTTGACGGCAGGCATTGGCGCTTTTTCTATAGGAGCCGTCGCGAAGGAGGCAGGAATCACCAAGGGAGGCGTGCAGTCCTGCTTTGGCTCGAAGGAAGAGTTGACGGAGGCGCTCGTCGACAGATGGTTTTCCCGTGAGGAGGCGGCTTTTTCCAGCAAAGCTGGCCAAAATGGCGAGGGGCGCAGCAAGATAGGAGCGCATATCGAGACGGCGAGGAATCTGCTTTCGGAGCCGGACAGCAAGATATGCAGTGTTCTCGCCGGCCTTCTCGCACAGGAGCAGTCCAACGGTAGAGCACGCCAATGGTACCGGCAGAGATATGAGACGCTTGCCGCGAATACGCATGACAACAAAAAGGCGCGCCTTGCCTTCATCGCAAGCGAGGGAATGTTCTATATGAAATTTCTTGGGCTATTCGACGTGGATACAGAGGAGTGGAACGAGATCTACGCCGATATTCAAAGTCTCGCTGAAGGCCGTCTGTAAAAGGCGCCTGTGCTGCGAAGCCCTTAGGATATGTCGACAGACATGGGGGTGAATGAGTGCTTCACCCCCGGGCGAGAGTCGCGACACGATGCTGCCGGAACTCTGCTTTGATGCATTTCTGATGCGCAATTCTTGTACGCGCCTCAGAATATCCAGCTCAACAACACGTTCAGTGAGGTTCGGCCCGTAGGCTGGTCCTGCGAGCGCCTGTACCAGCCTGGTGTGAGCGAACGAAGGCGGGATGGCGCAATTAGGCTTTCAAAGGGTGATTGTGCCGTCGATGCGTGTGACGACGGCGCCGCCCACCCATATGTCATCGCCCTGTTTTTCTATCGAGACACGCCCGGCGCGGCCCAGAGCCGTTCCCTGGAAGGCGGTATAGCGTTCCGGGGCTTTGCCGCTCTCGATCAGCCACTGGGCGATGGAGGCATTGAGACTGCCCGTTACGGGGTCTTCATAGCCGGGGTTTTCCCCAACCAGGGCCCGCACCTCGAAGCAGGCTCCGGATGCAGCAGGCGCCTTCTCCCACTTCCCGACGACGCCGAGCTTCTGATCCACCAGCGCCGCCCAGTCCGGCTGGATGGCAAGCACTGCGTCCCTGTCGGTCAGATGCAGAACGAGCCAGCCCGGACCATTATCGGCCCATTGAATGTCGAGCACATCATCGGCGCTGAGCCGCAGCGCCTGAAGGGCCCGCTTGCGCTCTTCCTCGCTGGCAGGCCCGCAGCGCCGCCGGGGCGGGGCGGCGAAAGCCAGTCCCCCTGCCAGTTTGCGGATCGGCACGAGACCCGCCGCGCATTGCTGCACGATCAGATCCTTCTCCGGCCCTTTTTCCGGGGTGTGAGAGAGCGTTTGCCAGACATGGGCGCTGCCGAGCGTTGGATGCCCGGCGAAAGGCAGTTCGCTATGCGGGGTGAAGATGCGCACGCGATAATCGGCCTCGGGTGAGCTGGGCTTGAGCAGGAAGCTCGTTTCGCTCAGATTGGTCCAGTTGGCGATGGCGGCCATCTGCGCATCGGTCAGGGAATCCGCCCCTGTAACGACTGCGAGGGGGTTGCCCTTGAAGGGCTCGGTCGAGAACACATCGACCTGCTGAAAATGTAATTTCATCTTGATGGCTCCTTGGTGCTGAGCGTGGCGGAAGCGGGAAGCTGTCGAAGAGACTCTTCAGCAAGCTGTGTCAGAAGTGGATGGTGAATGGCAGTCACGCTACGGCGAAGGCTGTCCCGATGACAGTCGGACCGCTCAATAGCCAGCCGGACCGGCAGCGAGATGCCGTCTTCTTCCCCACAGACATGCAGGGCTGCGCGATCCAGACGGTCCAGAAGGCGCCGCGCCTGCGCCTTATCGGTCAGCTCTCCGGGGTCGTAGGTCACTTCGAGACTGTCAATCGCGTCGTCATTATCCAGCGCCAGCCCGTTTGAGGCTTCTTTATCGGATGGTGCGCGCTCCTGCGTCTCTTGCCTGGTCTGGGCGTGACACGACGTGGCATGTCCCATCATGCTCAGGCTTAGCAGAACACCGAAAGTCCTGATCATGCCATCGCGAGGCTTCCCTCCAGCCGAGAGAGAGGAGGCGTACGCAGGATCTGTGCGAGAATAACACATGATTTCCTCTATTGTATTGGTACAATATTCTCGAATCGATTCGATTGTATTATCTTGATCAAGGCAATAAAAAGAGCAATAAGTTTAATGTCTCATGACAATGCGGGTAAGGATCGCCGCAATGTGGTACCCTGAGCTGAAATCCGGTCCGGCGCCGCTCTATGAGCGTCTCGTTCAGGCTATCGCTGGCGATATCAGGAGCGGCGCGCTCGCACCGGGCATGCGTCTGCCGCCGCATCGGGAGCTTGCCTTCAGGCTGGGTGTGAGCGTCGGCAGCGTGACTCGCGCCTACACTGAGGCCGAGCGTCGCGGCCTGCTGGTTGCCCATGTGGGCCGCGGATCGTTCGTGAAAAACATCGCGTCATCTGTGCCCGACGTTCCGACCACCGAGCGCGCCGCGCCACAGCTAGTGGGCACGGGGCAGAGAAAGACCGGGGCGATCGATCTGCGTTGCAACACGCCACCGCCCGTATCTCTCATGCAGGATCTGAATGAAGCCCTGACGGCTTTGATGGCGCGTGGCGCTCTCGACCCCGCGCTGCATTATATTCAGGGGGCAGGGCTGGCACCGGTAAGACAGGCCGCCTCGGTCTGGATCGGGAATGCCTACGGGCTCGAAATCGATGCGGCCAATATTTTACAGTGCAATGGGGGGCAGCATGCGATTGCCTTGGTGTTCTCCTCTTTCTGCGGGCCGGGCGACACGATCCTGTGCGAATCATCGACTTTCTACGGCGCAAGAATGGCGGCGGAGCATCTCGGGCTGTCTCTGCATGGGCTGCCGATGGATGAAGAGGGTATCCTTCCCGAGGCACTCGACCGTGCCGCCGTCGAAACCGGCAGTCGTCTGCTTTTCACGCTCCCCACGCTGCATAACCCGACCACGCGCACCATGTCGGCGCAGCGCCGGCAGGCCATAGCGGCCGTCGCGCGCGCGCGCGACCTGATCATTCTCGAAGACGACGCCTATTACGCCTATTCGCTCAGACCGCCGCAGATTGCCTCTTTCGCGCCGGAACGGACGGTCTATCTCGTAAGTCTGTCCAAGGGCATCTGCCCCGGATTACGCGTGGCCTTTCTCGCCCTTCCACCCGGCATGGCGCGCGAGCGGCTGATGCGCGGCATTCGCGCTTTTGGCTATTGCCCGCCCGCTCTTGGCGCGCTGATATTCGAGGAATGGGTAACAGATGGCCGTATCGATGAGATCGGACGGGCCATCCAGGCAGAAGCCGCAGCGCGCTGGGAGATGGCCCAGCATGCATTGGGGGGCCTGATGCTGCCCCCCGGAGCGGCTTATTCGCCGCATGGCTTCATGCCCATGCAGGCTCTTGAAGCCGAGCGGGTCACGACGCGCCTGCTACGGGCTGGTGTGGAGGTAACGCCGCCGGATGCTGCTCCGGTTTCACGCGACGCCGATATGGGGCTGCGTCTTTGTCTTGGGGCGCCAGACAGCCGGGCGGAGCTTGGCGAGGCATTGGCGATCATCGCCGATGTCATCGCCGGTCATGGTCGCGCCGATCGCGATGGTATCGTCTAGGCGATATCGGCGCAGTAACGCGCTAACGGGGCCATCAGCTGCGATCATGCTCCATCTGGCGACACAAGCGAGTCTGGAGCCGAGCGAAGACGCTCGGGCAGAGGTAGGGTCTGCCAGTGTAGGTCCAGCCGGAAGAGAAAAGAGCTTTTGCCCCGGCGACGTAAAAACGTGGCAGGAGGTCTTTTGACTTTCAATCCGGTTCGACCGATTGAAACCGCGCTGTCAGCGCGGACAGATCCGGTGGTTTGAGCAGGTCTGCGAGTGTCTGCGCGTCCAGAACGGCCATGAAGGCGCCCAGCGCCTCTCCGAGCAGAGTCTGCAAGCGGCATGCGCCCGTCAGCAGGCAGGTTTGACCTGACTGGAAGCAGGCGACCAGCGCCATGTCCTCCTCGGTAAAGCGCACCAGATCACCCAGACCTATCTCGGCAGGCGCGCGCGCCAGCACCAGCCCCCCGCCGCGGCCGCGCATCGTGGTGACAAATCCGCCCTGACCGAGGCGATGAACGATCTTGACCAGGTGATTTTCCGAAATGCCGTATCGCTCTGCGATTTCGTGAATCGAGACGCGCCGATCCGGGTTGAGGCCGAGATAAAGCAGCACGCGCAAAGCGTAATCGGTGTGGAGGGTCAGACGCATACGTAAAGGTGTAGCAGATTTGCATCTTTCGCGCATCAGGCCTAAAAGATGTGCGTGTTATACATCTTTTAGGAGTCGCACGATGATTCAACCGCTTGAATCCGGCACCCCCGCAATCGTCAAAGCCACGATCCCCGCGCTCGAGGCGCATGGGGTCACGATCACCAAGACGATGTATGCCTCTCTCATGCGCGATCCCGCCATAGCGGCGATGTTCAATCAGACCGATCAGGCTAATGGGCGTCAGCCCCATGCGCTCGCCGCCGCAGTTCTGGCCTATGCGCGTCACATCGAGCATCCGGAGAAGCTGGAGGCCGCCCTTAATCTCATCGTCGAGCGTCATGTCGCCGTCATCGTCAAACCCGAGCAATATCCGGTTGTCGGTGCGGCGCTTCTGGGCGCGATCAAGACCGTTCTGGGGGAGGCGGCAACACCGGCAATCATGCATGCCTGGGGCGATGCCTACCGTTTTCTCGCCGATGTGCTTATCGCCCGTGAAGCCCGTGTCTATGCGGAACGTTCAGCCCTTCCGGGCGGCTGGCGTGACTGGCGGACCTTCAGGGTCGAGAGGCGTGTTCAGGAAAGCGATACGGTCACGTCCTTCTGGCTTGTTCCGGTCGATAGCAAGCCGGTCATGCTTCACAAGCCGGGCCAGTTCCTGACCTTTCGTCTCGATCGGGACGGTATCGACACCCGTCGGAGTTACAGTATTTCGAGCGCACCGGATGAGCGCGGTTATCGCATCTCGGTGAAGCGCGATCCGCAGGGGCTGGTGTCGCGGTGGTTTCATGACCGACTGAATGTCGGGGACGTGCTGGATGTGACACCGCCCGCGGGTGATTTCACCCTGGCCTCGATCGGAGCAGCACCGGCAATACTGGTCAGTGCCGGCATCGGTATCACGCCTTTCCTGAGCATGCTTCTCGCTGCGCGAACCGCCGGAGAGCGGCGTGCCCTGCATCTTGTTCACGGCGATCACGATCTGCGTACCATGCCTTTCGAAACCGCCCTTTCAGAGCTTGCTGCTACAGAATCGACTGCAAAAATAGATCTTTTCGGCAGTGAGGGGCAGGGCGAGGCCTCTTCCATGACCTGTCACAAGGGCCGCGTCTCTGCCGAATGGGTGTTCCAGCAAACAGGGCCGGAAACCCACGTGTTCGTCTGCGGCCCACGCGGTTTCCAGCGCGACATGATCGGCGGGCTGACGCGACTTGGCCTGAACAGAGAGCGCATCCATCACGAGTTTTTCGGCTCTGATGAGGGTGTTTCCTGAGGCCTGATTCTACGGGATGGGGTGTCCCGATTTTCGGGACGCCGAGCCTCGGATCGGCCGGCTGCTCCCCATCCGCGCAGCGAGGCTTCGGCGACTTTTCCGTGATGCCCTGAGAGACATCACAGGCGGCAAAGATCTCAGGCGAGCGTCACGATCAGAGGGATATGATCCGAAGGCTGATCTTTGGCACGCTCGTCGCGATCGGGTGTGACGGAAACGAGGCGTTCGGCCAGACGGGGCGAAAGAAGGGCGTGGTCGATACGCAGGCCGGAATTCCGCTGGAAAGCGGCATTCTGGTAATCATAGAACGTATAGTGGCGCCCGGTGGGGTGAAGCGCGCGCAGGGCATCGGTCAGACCGAGCCAGAGAAGGCGATGCCAGCCTGCACGGCTTTCCGGCCGTAGAAGCGCATCGTCCGGGCTCAGGGCACCGGGGGCGAAATCCTCATCCGTCGGGCAGACATTGAAATCGCCGGTGAAAAGAAAATCCTCTTCTGCTTCCAGAAGCGCACGGGCCCTGTCAGCCAGAGCTTCGAGAAAATTCAGCTTGGTCTCAAACCCCGCCGCGCCACCGGAATTGCCATTGGGAAGATAGAGATTGCCAATCACCATGCCCGCCATGCGCAATTCGACATAGCGCGAGGCGTCGCTCTCGAAACCCGGCAGGTTCAGATTGATCACTTCTGCCGGTTCGCGCGTCAGCATGGCCACGCCGTTATAGGCCTTTTGCCCCACCACGACCGGATGATAGCCCGCTTCTGCGAAACTCGTCGGAAAGACAGAAGTCTCGCATTTCAGCTCTTGAAGGCAGAGCAGATCGGGTTTGACACGGTCGAGCCAGTCCAGAACATGGCGCTCGCGTTGACGGATGGAATTGACGTTCCAGCTCGCGAAAGTGAAGCTCATCGAGAAAGTCTTACGCCAGAGAGAAGCTGGTGCCGCAACCGCAGGACGAGGCCGCGTTGGGGTTGGTGACGGCGAAATGCGCCCCCATCAGCTTGTCGATGAATTCGAGCTGCGCCCCTTCGAGCAGATCGAGACTCACCGGATCGACGAGAACGGTTGCGCCATCCTGCTCGATCACCACGTCATCGGCGGCACGATCCGTGTCGAGCTTGAACTGATACTGAAACCCGTTACACCCCCCGGCCAGAACCGCCACGCGCAGGGCAAGCCCCGCCGGATCGGCCTGCTGCGAGATGATCTCCGAAATCCGGGCGGCGGCACCGGCGGAGACCGAAAAGCGTCCCGAAAGGGGCGCTGCGGAGGAGGGGGGCGTGGTCTGGCTCATCTTTTCCCATATAATGCGCCGATGCGCCCTCTCAAAGCGGGTGATGTGGAGAAAGCGGATGATCAGCCAGGATGTCGCCCCCTATGCCGTGCGTCGCGAGACCGCGCGAGGCCGCCTACACGCAGAGGAGGACGCGCCCACGCGTTCGCCCTGGCAGCGAGACCGCGATCGCGTCATCCATTCGGCCGGGTTTCGCACCCTGCAATACAAGACGCAGGTCTTCATCAACCATGAGGGTGATTTTTTCCGTACGCGTCTGACGCATTCGCTCGAAGTGGCGCAGATCGCGCGCTCCATCGCCCGGCAGCTGAAACTAGATGAAGATCTGACCGAGGCGCTCGCTCTGGCGCATGATCTTGGCCACACGCCGTTCGGCCATGCGGGCGAGGACGCGCTGAAGCTTTGTATGAAAGACTGGGGCGGGTTCGACCACAACACCCAGTCCCTGCGCCTCGTGACCCATCTCGAAGGTCGGTACCATGCCTTCGATGGGCTGAACCTGACATGGGAGACGCTCGAAGGTCTGGCCAAGCATAACGGACCGGTCAAACGCCCGACGCCCTATCTGTTCGAATACGACCAGCGTCATCATCTCGATCTGGCGAGTTATGCGTCGGCAGAGGCGCAGGTCGCCGCGCTTGCCGACGATATCGCCTATCACGGCCATGATCTCGACGACGGGCTGCGCGCCGGGTTGCTGGCGCTCGACGATATTGCGGGACTGCCCATCGTGGGGCCCGCTCTCGAGCGCGCCCTGGCTGGCGTTCGCACGGATGACCGCTATGAGCGTGAGCGCCGTATCCGTCACGAGACGATCCGTCAGGTCATCAATGTGCTCGCCACCGATGTGACACAGCAGACGCGGGAAAATATCGCCGCCCTCAACCCGGAATCGGCCGATGATATCCGCAACGCCCCCATGCCGGTCGTGGCCTTCAGTGAGACCATCGCGCGTGAGAACAAGGAGATACGCAAGTTTCTCTATGCCCGCATGTATCGTCACTGGAAGGTGAACCGCATGACACGCAAGGCACGCTTGGCGACGACTGAGGTTTTCGAGATATTATCCGAAGATACGAGCCTTCTGCCCGATGGCTGGCGCGAGAAGGCGAAGGCCGCAGACGAGGCTGGCAGACGCCGCGTCGTGGCAGATTACATAGCAGGAATGACCGATCGTTTCGCGATGGATGAACATCGACGGTTGACGGAACTCTCCATGCTGGGTTGATACAGGCAGCAAGAACCACGTCAGGAACGCAACGCCCTCATGTCCGATACACAAGCGCCCACCACAGATTGCCTTTTCGCCCGTTATCAGGGGCAGGTGCGAGAGGCGTTGCGTTCCGTCGTGGCCGATCTGCCGGATGACATCGCCGCGCGTGTCGAACTCACCCCGGCACGCGATGCTGCCCATGGTGACATGGCAACCAATGCGGCGCTTCTGGCCTCGAAATTCGCGCGTCGTCGCCCGGCCGATATCGCAGCCGATCTGGTGCCGTTGCTTTCGGCGCTGCCGGGTGTGGCCAAGGCGGAATCCGCAGGGCCCGGTTTCGTCAACCTGACACTCAGCCCTGACGTGCTGCAATCTGTCGCGCGCTCTGTCATCGAGGCAGGGCCGCGTTTCGGTGAGTCGCGCCTCGGCGCCGACAGACGCGTCAATGTGGAATATGTCTCTGCCAACCCGACCGGCCCGATGCATGTCGGCCATTGCCGTGGCGCGGTGGTGGGTGACGCTCTGGCCAATCTTCTGGCCAAGACCGGTCACAAGGTCACCAAGGAATATTACATCAACGATGCCGGTGCGCAGGTCATTGCGCTTACCTGGGCAGCATATTGGCGCTATCTTCAGGCTATCGGCACGCAGGTCGATGTCGAGACGTTCTCGGCACTGACTCCGACCGGCCTGCAATATCAGGGCGATTATCTGATCCCGATCGGTGAATCGCTCGCGGCTGAACATGGGAAGAGCCTTGCCGATGCCGCCGGGCAGGCGACAGATCCGTCTGTCTGGTTCGACATCGTACGCGCTGCCACGCTCAAGGTGATGATGGAAGAGATCCGTACCGATCTCGGCCTGCTGGGCATCCAGCACGAGGTATTTTCTTCCGAGGCCGAGACCCTGGCGAGCGGTCAGGTCGATGAGGCCATTAAGGCGCTCGACACCAAGGGCCTGCTTTACGAAGGCGTGCTCGAGCCCCCCAAGGGCAAGACGCCTGAAGACTGGGAACCGCGCCCCCAGACCCTGTTCCGCTCCACCCAGTTCGGCGATGACGTCGATCGTGCCCTGCGCAAATCGGATGGCAGCAACACCTATTTCGCCAATGATATCGGTTATCACGCCCAGAAGGCACGCAACGCCGACGAACTGATCGACGTACTCGGCGCCGATCACGGCGGCTATGTCTCGCGTATGCGCGCTGCTGTCAGCGCCCTGACTGACGGCAAGACGGGCTTCGAGGTCGTGATGTGCCAGATCGTGCGCATCATGAAGGGCGGTGAGCCCGTGCGTATGTCCAAGCGTGCTGGCACGTTCGTCACGCTGCGCGACCTGCTCGATGAGGTAGGGCGCGATGCCGTGCGCTTCACCATGCTGACGCGCAAGGCCGATGCGCAGATGGATTTCGATCTGGATGCCGTCGTGGCCCAGACGCGCGACAACCCCGTTTTCTACGTGCAATATGCCCATGCGCGCTGCCGCTCGGTCATGCGCAGCGCCGAGGCGATGTTCGGTGCCGATGTGACGAGCGATTACGCCCTGACCGGTGCCGAGCTGTCGCGTCTCGATTCCGATGTCGAGCTTGCCGTGCTGCGTCGTCTTTCCACCTTCCCCCGCGTGGTCGAAGGCGCAGCCCAGACGCGCGAGCCGCATCGCATCGCCTATTATTGCGGCGAGCTGGCGGCGGATTTCCATGCCCTGTGGAACAAGGGCCGTGAGGATACGACGCTGCGCTTCCTGCACGAGCAGGACAAGGCGGCGAGTCTGGCCAAGCTCGCGCTCGTGGCCTCGGTTGCCAGCGTGCTGCGCTGCGGTCTGGCCATTCTCGGTGTCGAGCCGGTTGAGGAGATGCGATGAACGACGACACGCCAGACTGGCGCGACGACCGGCAAGGGGGCGATGAGCGTCCCCGTCAGCCCGGCGGCAACGACCGACGCGCCAATGATCCGCGCTTTACCGATACGCGTCCGCCTTCCTATGGGGCTGAGGCCTCTTCGGCTCGCGACAATCCCCGCGCCTCGTCGCCTCGCGAGCGCCTGAGCGCCGATTACGACGATGAGCCCGTCTTTCGCCGTCGTGCGGCGACGGGTGGCGGTCTGGGCGCGCTGCTAGGATCGGACGTCATGACGCGTCGCCTCGTTTATGGCGCAGCAGGGCTCGGCGCGCTTCTGGTCGTGGGTGTCGGTGGCTGGTCTCTGCTCGGCGGTCATTCAGGCGGCATTCCTGTCATCGGGCCGCCGCCCGGCCCGGTGCGTGACCGCCCGGCAGATCCCGGCGGCATGCAGATCATGGGCGATGGCACCGATCTCGATGTGACAGGGCAGGGCGAAGCGCATCTCGCGCCCGAGCCCGAACAGCCCCGTCCCGAAGCACTGGCGGCCCGCACGGCGCCAGAGACGCCGTCAGCTCCGCCAGCAGCCAGGGAAGCCTCGGCGGCCAGCCCGTCGGATAGCCCATCTGGCAGCCCATCCGGCAGCACGGCTGAGGCGCAAAAGCCCAAGACGCCTGCCGCAGCCCCACCTGTCGCGCCTGAGGAAAAACCAGCCGAACCGGCGCCCCGCAAGCCGGAAGAAACGAGGCCGGAACCGAAAGCCGTGGCGCCGCCGAAGACGGATGAGGCAAAGCCCGCTACCGCTCCGTCTCCCGTTACGACAGGTAAAACGGAAAGCGGCGGGCATATGGTGCAGCTTGCCGCGCTCGGCAGCGATGCTGACGCCAAAGCGACCTGGAGCAAGCTTTCCAGACAGGCGAGCGATCTGCTGTCGAGCCGTGAGCCGGTTATCGAGCAGAAGACGATCAACGGTCATGTTTTCTATCGTTTGCGGATTGGCGGCTTCGAATCGGCACAGGCGGCGCGCGCTTTTTGCGTGCGGCTTCATGCGCGCTCCATTGCCTGCACACCGGCTGTCTTCTGACCGCAATGGGTGAAGGGGGTCTCGTCTTTCCGACGGGCGCGGAGCCGGAAACCGCGCCCCATCTGTCTTTGACGGGTTTCGAAGGACCGCTCGACCTTTTGCTCGATCTGGCGCGCGCCCAGAAGGTCGATCTGGCGCAGATCTCGATCCTGCAACTGGTCGAACAATATCTCGGCTTCGTCGAAGGCGCGCGTCAGATCAGGCTCGAACTCGCGGCAGACTGGCTGGTCATGGCGGCATGGCTGACCTGGCTCAAATCGCGCCTGCTTCTGCCTGCTGAAAACGAACCCGATGGCGAGGCAGAAGAAGCTGCCGAACTGCTTCAGGGCAGGCTGCTGGAGCTCGAGGCCATACGCGGGCTCGCGCTCTGGCTCGATCACCGTCCGCGTCTGGGTGAGCATGTCTTCGCCCGTGGCAGCGGTGAAGACATGACGCAGATCGACCGCTCCGGCCTGCGTGTCGATATGATCGGGCTGATCACGGCCTATCTCGCCATGACCCGCCGTCGTGGTCGCAAGCGCTTCTACGCCCCGCCCCGCCCGCGCTACTGGACCGTCACCGAAGCGGTGTCGGCGCTGCAACGCCTGCTCAATGCGAGCGAGGTCGCCGGGTGGCAGAAGCTGACGTCGCTGCTGCCCGCGCAGGAAAGCGCGGCACCGCGTGCTAGGGCGGCGGCTCTGGCCAGTGCGCTCGTGGCCGGGCTCGAAATGGCCAAGAGCGGCGCGGTTGAACTGAAGCAGGAAGGGATTTTTGCCGAGATCCTGCTCAGGGCGCCGCAAAAGGAAGACCCCCAGGAGGAAACAGAGTGATGGACGCGCTGACACCCCTTTCCCGCTTGGTGGAAGGGCTGATTTTCGCCAGTGCCGAGCCGGTTTCGGAAAACACGCTCAAACAGTTTCTGGTCACCCAAGGCACTGAGGAAACGGCTCTCGGCCCCGTTCTGGCGATCATCACCGCGCGCTACGAAGATCATGCGGTCGAGCTCGTGGCGGTTGCCAAAGGCTGGCAATTCCGGACGCGGCCCGAAATCGCGCCGGCGCTCACACGCATCATCGAGAAACCCCGGCGTCTGAGCCGTTCCGCCATGGAAACGCTCGCAATCATCGCCTATCATCAGCCCTGCACGCGCGCCGATATCGAAGGCATACGCGGCGTTTCGCTGAGTCAGACCGTGCTCGACACGCTGATCGAGGATGGACTGATCATGCCGAAAGGGCGCAAGGAAGTGCCGGGTCGGCCCATTCTCTGGGGGACTTCGGCGCATTTTCTCAGCAGTTTCGGCCTGAGCGATCTTGGCGCTCTTCCGCGTCGTGACGAGTTGCTGCTCGATCCCGATGCAGCAGGGCAGGCAGGCCGGGTCGTGACCCAGCAGGGCATAAAATAGGCGCCTCGTTTATCGGGCTTTTGTGATGAGTGGGGAAGATGTTCGATTTTAGCTGGTCGGAAATTGCGCTGATCGTCATTGTGGCGCTGGTTTTCATCGGCCCCAAGGACATGCCGACCGCCATTCGCGCCGTCAGCCGGGGCCTCAAGGCGATACGTCGCATGGCGTCGGAATTTCAGGGGCATGTGGACGAGATGGTGCGGGAAGCCGATCTCGGCGAGGCGCGCGATCATCTGCGCGATCTCAAGCGTTTCGATTTCCGTGACCGCATCGCCCGCACGATCGACTCAGACCAGACCATCAGCAAAAGCCTCGATTTCAGGCCGCCGCCATCTCTGTCTGCGCCCGCATCGGCATCGGTTGCGTCAACGGCTCCTTCCGTCATTCCGGTCAGCGGGCCGGGCGTCAGCAACACCGAGACCGCTCCGGCCCGGCAGGAAGAGGCGCTAGCCCCTGCTATTCTGCCGCCTTTGACGGCGCGCCGCCTGAATCATGAAAAGACACTCTGGCACGCGCCTTCGGTCATACCGCCATTGCGTGTCATCCATAACGGGCGGCGCGTCGCGCTCGACCCACCGCCTGAGGCGAAGACAAATTCGAGCCAAGAGGCCGAGACGCCTGTATTGCCGCTTGCGACCCCAACACAGCCAGATTGTCCGACCGCGCCATGACGAATGAAAACTCCCTCGACGACAAGGCGATGCCGCTGCTCGAGCATCTGGTCGAACTGCGCAAGCGCCTCATCTGGTCTCTGGCGGCGTTTATCGTCGCCTTTCTGGTCTGCTATCACTTCTCTGAGCAGATCTATCTCTTTCTGGCCGACCCATTGGCCAAGATCATGCGCCAGCAGGGCGAGCAGCCGCATCTGATCTATACGGCGCTTTCAGAGGCGTTTTTCACCTATGTGCGCGTTGCGGTCTTCGGGGCGATCTTCCTGTCGTTTCCGATTGTGGCCATGCAGGCCTGGATTTTCATCGCGCCGGGTCTTTACCGCAATGAGAAGCGGGCTTTTGCCCCGTTCCTGATCGCAACCCCGCTCATGTTCCTGCTTGGCGCGACCATGGCGTATTACTTCATTTTTCCCATCGCCTGGCGTTTCTTCCTGTCCTTCCAGACAGCCCCGGCGGGTTCTCATGGCATGCATATCGAGTTGCAGGCCAAGGTCTCGGATTATCTCTCTCTGGTGATGAAGCTGATCCTTGCCTTCGGTGCCGCCTTCGAGTTGCCCGTGGTGCTGACGCTTCTGGCGCGTGTGGGAATCGTCACCTCGGCAGGGCTCAGGAAATTCCGTCGTTACGCCATCGTGGGGGCCACGGTAATCGCGGCGATACTGGCGCCGCCCGATGTGATCACCCAGGTGGGTCTCGCCGTGCCACTGATCTTTCTGTATGAAATCTCGATCTTTACGGCACGCCTGGTCGAGCCACGCGCTGTTGCGATCGACTAGGCTTTAACGGGAAACGACTACGATGCATGACTTGCGCGCCCTCCGCGCCGATCCGGCCGGTTTTGATGCCGCTCTGGCCCGTCGTGGCCTGTCGCCCGTCGCCGGTGATCTGGTTCGTCGCGATGAGGAGCGCCGTGCTGCCCTTCAGGTGCTTCAGGAGCAGCAGGCCCAGCGCAAGGTGCTGGCGAAGGAAATCGGCCAGGGCAAGAAAACCGGTCAGGACACGAGTGCGCTCGAACAGAAAGCCGTCGAGCTGCGCGATCATATCGCTGTCCTCGAAGCCACCGCCTCGCAGATCGAAGGCGAGATCAGCGGCGTTCTCGCGAGCCTTCCCAACCGTGTCGATGAAACCGTGCCCGACGGGCGCGATGAAGAGGCTAATCAGGTCGTTCATCAATGGGGTGAGGTACCGGTTTTCGATTTCGAGCCGAAGCAGCATTTCGAACTTGGCGAGCAGCTCGGTCTGATGGATTTTCCCACAGCCGCCAAGCTTTCCGGTGCACGTTTTACCGTCCTGCGCGGCGCGCTTGCCCGTCTGGAGCGGGCGCTGGGTCAGTTTATGCTCGACACTCACACCCAGGAATTCGGCTATAGCGAGACCATCGTGCCGCTGCTCGTCAATGATGCGGCAATGTATGGCACTGACAAGCTGCCCAAATTCGCCGAGGATTCCTTTCAGACGACCGATGGCCGCTGGCTGATCCCGACGGCAGAAGTGCCGCTGACGGCCAGCATGGCGGGCGATATTCTCGACGCCAAATCGCTGCCCCTGCGCATGACGGCGCTCTCCAACTGCTTCCGTTCCGAAGCGGGCTCTGCCGGGCGCGACGTGCGCGGCATGTTGCGTCAGCATCAGTTCAGCAAGGTCGAGCTGGTTTCCGTCACCACGCCGGAGGCGAGTGCGGATGAGCATGAGCGCATGACGCGCTGCGCCGAGAGCATTCTCGAACGCCTGAATATTCCCTATCGCCGTATGCTACTTTGTGCGGGCGATACCGGGTTCGGCGCCGCCAAAACCTTCGACCTTGAAGGCTGGCTGCCGGGTCAGAAAGCCTGGCGCGAGATTTCCTCCTGCTCCAACACGCGCGATTTTCAGGCGCGCCGCATGAATGCGCGTTACCGCGGCGAAAACGGCCCGGCTTTCGTGCATACGCTCAACGGCTCGGGCCTTGCGGTCGGCCGCACATTGATAGCGGTCATGGAAAATGGCCAGACGGCAGAGGGCGTCATTGAGATTCCGGCGGCTCTTCAGCCTTATATGGGCGGGCTGACCCGTATCGGCTGACGCCTGCGAAGTCCCGCTCGCCGGGGTATTTCAGGGTTGGGCGGATCACTGTGATGCTGCCCTTTCCTGTACGGGCATGAGCCCGAACGACCGATGCCGGAGCTGAAACGGGCTGCGACATCGCCAAGCGAAGGAAGACGATCATGCGCCTGACAGAACCTACCTTGCATGCAGACAGGCTGCTGGTTCTGCTGCGACAGATCGTCGGGACGCCGCATGTGCTGGTCGCGCCTCATGCGACGGCGCCCTACAGCAAGGGCTACCGCTTCGGTTCGGGCAAGGTGAGGGCTGTCATACGCCCGCGCACCCTGGTGGAATTCTGGCGTGTGGCCGAGCTTTGCGTGGCCGCAGACCAGATCATGATCGTTCAGGCCGCCAATACGGGCCTGACGGGTGGCTCCACCCCTGATGGCAATAATTATGATCGTCCGGTCATTCTTATCAACACGCGTCGTCTGCGCGGCATGCATCTGCTTGGGGGAGGCAGGCAGGTGATCTGCCTGCCCGGTACGACCTTGCACAAGCTCGAAACCTCTCTGGCCCGTCACGGGCGTGAGCCGCATTCCGTCATCGGGTCATCCTGCATCGGCGCGTCGGTTCTGGGCGGAATCAGCAACAACTCGGGTGGGGCGCTGGTGCAGCGCGGCCCTGCTTATACCGAGATGGCGCTTTTCGGTCGGGTAACGGCAGAGGGGCGGCTCGAACTCGTCAATCGTCTGGGCATCAAGCTCGATGACGACCCGATCAAGGCACTCACCCGGCTTGAAAGTGGGGCTTTCACCGCCGATGAAATCGAATGGACGTCGGCCAAGGGGCATGACAACCGCTATGTCGACCATGTGCGCGATGTCGAAGCCGATACGCCTGCACGTTATAATCAGGATAAGTCGCGCTGGTTCGATGCCTCAGGCTGCGCAGGCAAGCTCATCGTCTTTGCCGTGCGTGTCGATTCCTTCCCGGCAGAGAAGAACAGCCAGGTTTTCTATATCGGTACCAACAGCACGGCGGCGCTTGAATCTCTGCGCCGTCACCTGCTGACTGCCTATGATGAAGTGCCGATCGCAGGCGAGTATATGCATCGTGACGCGTTTCGTATTGCCGAGGCCTATGGCCGCGATACGGTGGCGCTTATCCGCTACGCCGGAACACGCGCCATTCCGCGCCTTTTCGCCGCCAAGGCCTGGCTCGACGATTTTTTCTCAGGAAAAAGCTTCCTGCCGGAAAATCTCACCGACCGCTTCATGCAGAAAATCGGGCGTTTTCTGCCCAACCAGATCCCCGAGAAAATGCGGGTTTTCGAGCAGCGCTTCGAACACCACCTGATGCTGCGCGTGTCAGCCACGCTTGCGCCGAAAATTCGGGCATATCTGGAAAACCCTGCGACGAGAAGCGAGGGGGGGCAGGAAGAAACCGGCTGGTTCGCCTGCACCGAAGATGAGGGCAAACGCGCTTTTCTGCATCGTTTCGCGGCCGCTGGCGCCGCGCTCCGCTATTGCAGGGTTCTGGGCCGCAAGGCTGGCGACATCGTGGCGCTGGACATCGCCTTGCGCCGTAACGACACGCAGTGGTTCGAGAAATTACCCGAGGTGCTGGAAGCCCGTATCGAACACAAGCTCTATTACGGACATTTTCTATGCCACGTGATGCATCAGGATTATGTGCTGAAGCCGGGAGAGTCAGCCGAGGCGGTCGAACACGAGATGCTCAAACTGCTCGATGCGCGCGGGGCACGCTATCCGGCGGAGCATAATCTCGGTCATCTCTACGAGGCTGGCGATGCGATACTTGCCCATTACCGGGATCTGGACCCGTGCAACTGTCTTAATCCCGGTATTGGAAGGTCGACAAGGAAGAGAGACTGGAAAGCAGAGTTGATTTGAGGGGAGAAAGAGGGTCTGGCCCATCGTTTTTCCTGTCGCAAGAAAACCGGTGGGCCTGAGGGCTGAGTTACGGTGGCCCTACACCTTTATAGTCGGCATCTGCGGAGAAAACCCTGATGGCGTTCATGGTTTTCGAAATCAATGTGCTTACGGAAAGAGCAGACGACATATCTGTATTCCTTCTTCACATGGCGCGAGAGCGCTCTATTTCGCGTTGGCCGTGTTTTGCTTCTTTCCCGCTGAAAGCTCTGTAAGCCTCTACGCTGAAATTTCGGCAAAAGGTTAGAGGAGAGGGAAAGAGAGGGTGAGGGAAAAGCGGCGTCTGAGTCCCTGTGATCGCTCTAATCGAAGAGAGAGACCATAGGGATCTGCTGTCCCCTTACGGGGGGCCGACGCCCCGACATTTGGTATCTGCGAAGAAAACCCGGTAAGAGGCCGTAGTTTTCGGCGAAAATGTGCTTACGGAAAAACCAGACGACATATCTGTATTCCTTCTTCACATGGCGCAAAATGCGCACTATTTTGCGTTGGCCGTGTTCTACTTCATTCTTCGAAGAGATTTTCGAAGAATTATTTGAAGCAACCTCGGTTGCCGCAAAGAAACGCTAGCGCGGTTTTTGTGAAGAATGGAAGAACTTTCTGCGTCGTTTTGGCGAAAAAATGCATCCTCGCGACAAGGCGTCGCGTGGTTTCCCAGACGGGAGAAGGCTTTGAGCGGCAAAAACATGCGAAAGAAAAGTCGGCCAGGCGAGTCGAACCGGCACAATTCGCCCTGATTGGCGCCTGAAGCCGCAGGCGATGGCATTATCCCGTTCTCAGGCGCAGCCCGGTTGGGGGCGTGAGTAGGCGATGCTGATCTCTACCCCAGACCCAGGCGAAGGCTTGTGAGGCCCATGCCGCTCTGCCAGGCGTGCAGATCGGCTACCCACCGATTTGCACGCCCTCTTTCTGGGTTTTCAGGGGTGGGCCGGTATCAGCCGCGCCCACGCCCGCGCTTTTTTACTGCCTTGGCGTTTCTCGCTCCGTGTCCGTCTCGGGGGCCGCCTGAGTCGCGTTCAGCGTTCCCTTTGCCGAAGGGGCGTTTTCCTCCCGGCCTCGGGGCTCCCGGTCGTTGGCCTCCGGGTCTCTGGCCTGGCCCACCGCGCTTTTGATGCTCTCGTTCGCGGCTCTGCTGGCGCAGTACGGCCTCGATCCACTCATTGAGGGCAGTCGTGTTGTCTTCTGCCGTCTGTTTGTCGGTATAAGCGTCGGCAAAGCGCAGCGAGAGCCAGCGCCAGGCGACGAGGCGCTTATGGCGCTTCTCGGCGCGCTCAAGCTCTTCGCGCCCCGCTTGGGAGGGCTGAACGAGACGTCCCGTGCCCGGCGGCGGTACACGGCGCCCGGCTGCGTGATCGCTGGCCCAGCCGACGAGGCGGGCGATGCCGTTATCGCGCTCATCGATCGGGCACATCGCATAGACCCAGCGCTGAGTGAGGCTGAGTCCCTCGACACCTTCCAGGGCCGAGGCGATCTCGAAAGCCTGATCCATATCGGCAAGGCGATAATTCGGGTCATCGGCGCGCAGAACAGCGCGCTTGATACGCACCAGAACGCCGTAAAGGCTATCGGTCTCGATTTCCTCGGCGACCGCACGCACAATATCGGAATCCGGCTGCACTAGCGGGCGCAGCTCGGTAATCGGCTCTGGCGGCGCGGCCAGCATCTTGCGTATATGCGCAGGCGTTCCCGCCTCGCCCAGAACGGCCACGATACCGTTTTCATGATGGCCATAGCGCCCGGCGCGCCCGCCAATCTGCTTGATTTCCTGCGCCGTCAGGTCGCGTGTCTGCTTGCCGTCATATTTGCGCAGGGCGCTGAACACGACGCGCTTGATCGACAGGTTGAGACCCATGCCGATCGCATCTGTCGCAACGAGAATTTCGGCCTCGCCATTATTGAAGCGCGCCGCCTCTGCTCGACGTACTTCCGGGCTGAGCGCGCCATAAACCACGGCGACACGCTTGCCGAGAGTCAGCAGCTCGGCGCGCAGATCGAGCACCTCACGGCGCGAGAACGCAATCAGCGCATCGCCGGCTTCGAGGTCGCGCAGCCTGACCGGGGCGCTCGCCGCACGCAGGGGCGATTTGCGTTCCAGCGTAATTTCGTCGAGCGGATCGTCGCAGAGTTCCGCGATGCGCCTGATGAGCGGAATGCAATCCGGTGCGCCCAGAATATAGAGATGACGGGCCGGAACGCCCATGATCGCCGCCGTCCAGGCGGCGCCACGGTCGGGGTCCATCAGCATCTGCGCCTCATCGATCAGCGCGACATCGACGGGGTTGTGAAACGGGCACATCTCGACGGTCGCCGCCAGATGGCGCGCACCGGGAAAATCAATGCGCTCTTCGCCCGTGGCCAGAGAAGCAGGCACCCCGCGAGAAAGCAGTGACTCGCGAAATTCATGCGCAAGAAGACGAAGCGGTGCGAGGGCAAGTCCGCTCTCTGCATTGGCCAGCGCGTTGAGCGCTGTATAGGATTTGCCCGAATTGGTCGGCCCTGTGACGAGCGTGATGCGTCGCTTGAGCGAGCGGGCGGTGCGAAAATGCGCGACATAACGATCGAGTGCCGCAACGCGGGCGATAACGGCATTACCGACCTTGCGGCCCGTGAGGGCAGGGGTGCCACGCGCCCCACCGCGCCATTCCGCAAGCTGCGGGCGCAGACGCTTGAGAATCTCGGGGTCGAATTCGAATTTCTCGGTGCCGTCGGGCTGCGGCGTGCGCCGCGTGACCGGCAGGCGGTTTTCGGCAATCCAGCGCAGCGCCTCGCGGGGCGTACAATGAAGGATTGTCGGCACCTGATCGAAGCCGACAAGACTGTCTTCCCAGGCTTTGAGACGCTCGTTTTCGCGCTTGCGACGAGCCTCGGCACGCGCCTCGATGCGCTCTTCTTCCTCGCGACGGGCTTTTTCGCTCGCGATCAGCTCGGCTTCGAAACCCGTATCCTCGACGCCGAAGGCAGAGGCGACGATCTGTGCCAGACGGTCGATCTGCCCGCCCGAGAGGAAAGTCCCGGCATCGCTCAGATCGGCCTGAACGGCTTCGAGCACATCACGCGGCGTATGGCCCATCTCGCGCAGGCGCCCGGCCAGCGTGTCATCCAGCGTTGAGCGCAGCAGCGGCATTTCGGCGCGCGGGTCATGAACGCGGCCTACAGCATCGAGAATATCCGCCTTGCCGACCCAAAGCTCACCGGCGCGGCGCGTGGCATTCATGAGCTGGGCTGCCCAGTCCTTGCGACGGACATCGCAAAGCAGACGCTCATACTCCGATGGAAGGATGCGCTCCGCCCCGGGCACCAGATTGCGGGCGATCAGCTTGAGAAGGCGCGGCTCCTCTTTGAGCGTGGGAGAAAGGCCAGTATCCTCAATGGCCAAAGCGAGAGCATGATCGGCGGGGGAGCGTGCAGAATCCATGACTCTGTTTGTGCGTTATGGCGCGGTTTGCTGCAACGGCAGACTTGTCCAGCCGCGCGTTTCGTTCTCCTATACGGTCGCGAAACGATCTGAAGGAGCCCATGGTGCGGTTCAAGCATGCCCCGAAACTCTCTGCCATTCTCGGTCTGACGACCCTTCTCGCAGGCACGGCCCTTGCCGCGCCTGATATGCCGCCGCCGCATATGGGGCCGCCGCCGCCGTTCGGTCCCGATGGCGGCCCCGGTGGGGTTCAGGGCCCGGCGTTCCTGATGAAGCCCCAGCATGTGCTGAGCGATGGCAGCGTGACCATTCGCGGTCAGGCCATTCCGTATCAAACGGAATCCGGCACGCTCATCATTCATCCCGCCGGATGGGACGACGCCAATCCAGACCCCAAGGCGCCTCAGGCCGTCGCGTCCGTTTTCTACGTCGCCTATTTCAAAAAGGGCGCGCATTCTGAAAACCGCCCGATCACCTTCGTTTATAACGGTGGCCCCGGCTCTTCCACGGTCTGGCTGCATATGGGCGCGCTCGGCCCCAAACGTGTCGTGACGGTCGACGATCAGCCGACACCAGCCGCCCCCTACAAGGTGGTCAATAACGATGATTCGCTGCTCGATGCGACCGATCTCGTTTTCATTGATGCCCCCGGCACCGGTTATGGCCGTGTGATCGGCAAGGATCGCGACAAGGCATTTTACGGCACCGATCCCGATGCCGCCGCCTTTACCGATTTCATCGCGCAGTTCCTGTCGCGCCATGGCCGTTTCAACTCGCCCAAATATCTTTTCGGCGAGAGCTACGGCACGACCCGCTCCGCCATTATCGCCAATGCGCTGCGCGAAGATAAAGGCATCGACCTCAACGGCGTCATTCTGCTGTCGCAGATCCTGAATTACGGCAACTCCATCGACCGGGCGCAGAACAACCCGAGCAACGATCAGCCTTATGTGCTGGGTCTGCCCAGCTTTGCCGCAACGGCCTGGTACCATCACAAGCTGCCCGACCAGCCTGCCGATCTGAAGGCGTTTCTGGCAGAAGTCGAGCATTTCGCGCTCACCGACTATACCTCTGCCCTCCAGGACGGCACGGGCATCAGCGACGACAAGCTGAAAGCGACGGCAGAGAAGCTGCATCGCTATATGGGGCTGCCGGTCGAGTACATCATCAAGGCCAATCTGCGCGTCAATGGTGGCGAATTCGCCAAGACCCTGCTTGGCGATCAGGGCATGGATACGGGCCGCCTCGACAGCCGCTTCTCCGGCCCGAGCATGGACCCGCTGGGCCAGACACCTGAATACGACCCGCAATCGGCTGCCATGGAATCCGCCTATGTGGCGGCCTTCAACGACTACGCCCACACGACACTGCATTACGGCGCCGATCCGTCCTTCGGCGATGGGTATATGGAATATCGCGTCAGCGCCCATAGCATCGGCAAATGGAGCTTCACGCATAAGCAGCCCGATCAGCGCGGACAGGCGCGTGGCGAGCCGAACGTGCTGCCCGATCTGGCGGCGGCGATGAAGGCCAACCCGGCGCTTCAGGTGATGCTGAACCAGGGCTATTACGATCTCGGCACACCTTATTTCGAGGGCGTGTATGAAATGCGCCATCTGCCGATCCCGCGTGCGCTCGCGAAGAATATCGAGATCAAGCAATACGCGTCAGGCCACATGGTTTATGCGCATCTGCCTGCGCTGCATGAAATGCACGATAACGTTTCGCAGTTTATCGCAAGGACGCATCCAAAATCGTCGTAATATTTTAGAACAGACAGGGCTGTGGGGTTTTCAAAGGGCGAGAGGATGTTTTAGAAATTTCGCCACTTTGGGCGGTGTCAGACCGCCCGCCCCCTGCTTCCTTGCGAAAGAACGCCGATGAACGCGCCTGTCTCACTGCCGATGCCAACCATTGCCGAGCCGCTTTCAGGGCTCCTTCCCGTCGAGGGTCATCCCGGCCAGTACCATCTGGCGCCGCCCAGCAAGGAATACGGTCACCTTCAGGCCTGTGAAGTGCTGAGCGTCCATCACTGGACGGACCGTCTCTTCACCTTCACCTGCACACGTGACCCCGGCCTTCGCTTCGAGAACGGTCAGTTCACGATGATCGGCATCGAGGTCGAGGGTAAGCCGCTGCTGCGCGCCTATTCCATCGCCTCGGCCAATTACGAGGAAGAGCTGGAATTTTTCTCCATTGCCGTGGAAGACGGCCCGCTGACCTCGCGTCTGCGCCACGTCAAGGTGGGCGACACGGTTCTGGTCGGTCGCAAGCCTGTCGGCACGCTGCTGCTCGATAATCTGCGTCCGGGCCGTAACCTCTATTTCCTCTCGACCGGCACCGGGCTTGCACCCTTCATGAGCCTGATCGAAGACCCCGAGTGCTATGAGCGTTACGAGAATGTGGTGCTGAGCCATACCGTGCGTATCTCGGGCGAGCTGGCTTATATGAACCATATCCGCCACGATCTGCCGAACCATGAATTCCTTGGCGAATTCGTGACCAAGCAGCTCAAATACTACCCCGCCGTCACGCGTGAAGACTACGCCGTGACCGATCGCATCACGACGCTGATCGAGAATGGCAAGATCTTCGACGATCTCGGCCTGCCCAAGCTCGACCCAGAGCATGACCGCGTCATGATCTGCGGGTCGCCTGAAATGCTGGCCGATACCGAGAAGCTCCTGCTCGCGATGGGCTTTGACGAAGGCAACATGAACAAGCAGGGCTCCTACGTTGTCGAGAAGGCTTTTGCGGAACGCTAAGCCCTTACCGCCCGTTCTGAGCGGGCGCAGAACAGAATAGCGATCGTGACATGCGCGGCCGGGAGTTCTTCCGGCCGCGTTTTCTTTTGGAGACAAGCCACATGCCGGATTTCGATCTTTTCGTCATAGGGGCCGGGTCGGGCGGGGTCCGTTGTGCCCGTATTGCCGCACAAAACGGCGCCCGCGTCGGCATTGCCGAAAGCCGCCATTGGGGAGGCACCTGCGTCAATCTGGGCTGCGTGCCCAAGAAGCTGATGGTTTACGCCTCAGAAGGGGCAGAGGCCGCTGACGACGCCCGTGCCTATGGCTGGGATGTCACGATCGGCGCGCATGACTGGCCGCGCTTTATCGCCGCCAAGGACAAGGAAATCGCGCGTCTCGATGGCATCTACAAATCCATGCTCGACAAGGCAGGCATCGGTCTTTTCGTCGGGCGGGCGCGTCTGATCGACGCGCATACGGTCGAGATCGGGCCGGGCCCTCTCGATGAAAACGCGACGCCGCAGCGCATTACGGCTGAGAAGATCGTCATTGCGACAGGCGGCCGACCGGCGCGCCCGTCCATCGAGGGGGCGGAACTCGGGATCATTTCCGACGAGGCTTTTCACCTGACCGAACGGCCCGAGCGCGTCTGCATTATCGGCGGCGGCTATATCGGCGTCGAATTTGCCGGCATTTTCGCTGGCCTCGGTTCGAAGGTCGATCTCGTCTTCCGTCAGGATCTGCCCTTGCGCGGTTTCGATCAGGAATTGCGTGAGAAGCTGCTCGAAGCCCTGCCGAAACATGGCATTACCGTCCATGCAGGTGTCTCGCCCGAAAAGATCGAGGGCCTCAAGGGCGGCGCCCGTCAGGTCGCTCTTTCCAATGGGACACAGATCGAGACCGATTGCGTGTTCTTCGCGACCGGGCGCAAGCCGAATATCGACGGTCTGGGTCTCGATGCGCTCGGTGTCAAAACCGAAAAGGGGGCCGTGGTGGTCGATGCACAATCGGCCAGCTCTGTGCCGAATATCTATGCCATCGGCGACGTCACCGACCGGATCAATCTGACCCCGGTGGCCATAGCCGAGGGGCACACGCTTGCCGAACGCCTGTACTCGAAGCACACGCCGCGTGACTGGGCTTACGACACGACGCCCAAGGCCGTGTTCTTTTCCGAAACGCTGGCAAGTGTGGGGCTGACGGAAGAAGAGGCTGCGAAGCAAGCCGATCTGGAGGTCTTTACGGCGTCCTTCCGCCCATTGCGCCAGACATTGATCGGGCGCGACCGCAAGGCGTTCATGAAGCTGATCGTCGAGCGTGACAGCCAGAAAGTGGTCGGCGCGCATATGATGGGCGACGCCGCCGCCGAGCTGATGCAGGGCGTGGCCATCGCCGTCACGGCGGGGCTGACCAAGCGCGATTTCGACCGCACGATCGGCATTCATCCGACAACGGCGGAAGAATTCGTGACCATGCGCAGCCCGACCCGTCAAGTCAGCCGCACGGCGTAGGAACTTCCCCGGCCCGTAAAGGGCCGGGGGAAACAATCAGGGCTTCGTGCTGGCGAGGAAGCTGAGCAGATCGCGGTTCAGGGCCTCGGCATCGGTCGCAAACAGGCCGTGCGGGGCGCTGTCATATTCGACATAGCGCGCATGAGGCACCATCTCGCTCACGCGCTTGCCGGTCAGCTCGTAAGGCACGGTCTTGTCGCCGGTGCCATGCACGACCAGAACCGGCAGGGTCAGCGCTGCGAGATCGGGGCGGAAATCGGTGCGGCTGAAGCTGTCGATACAGTCCAGCGTTGCATTCGGGCTGGCCATCATGCCGAGCGTGAAGCTCCAGTCGATCAGCGCCTGACTGACCGGCTTGCGGATCATGCTGACGCCGTAGAATCCCTTGAGAAACTCCGCGAGAAAATGGAAGCGGTCGCGTCGTATCTGCGCCTTGAACTCGGCAAACACATCGACCGGCACGCCATCGGGATTATCGTCGGTCTCAAGCAGGAACGGCACGATAGAAGCGATCAACCCGACACCGGCAAGACGTGTGGTGCCGAAGCGGCTGACATAGCGCGTTACCTCGCCACCGCCCATCGAGAACCCGACGAGGGTAAGATCGGTCAGGTCGAGATGATCGATCAGTTCGGCCAGGTCGGCGGTGAGCGTCTCGTAATCATAGCCCCCGAACGGGTGGCTCGACTGACCGAAGCCGCGTCGATCATAGGTGATGACGCGATAGCCCGCTTCGAGCAGGGCCAGCGTCTGATATTCCCACATATCGCCCGTCAGCGGCCATCCATGCACCAGCAGGACGGGGCGCCCGGCACCCATATCCTTGTAATGGAGGCTGTTTCCGTCACGTAGTTTCAGCGAGGGCATGGTTGCGTCCTTTTCAAGAAAGCCAAAGCGGTCTCAGGCCAGAACTGGCCCGAAACCGGGGAGTTCCCGTCCCGACAGGAGCGTGATCATTCGAAACTGGCCGAGACCGTCGCAATGGCGGCAAAGCCGGTGCCGACCGCATAGGCGGGCTGCGACCCGGTCAGGGTCTTCCCACCCATTCCCTTGATCGAGGCCGCGGCTGTCGGCGTAAAGCCGGTGATGGAAGAGAGATAATGCACATCGCCGATATTCATCAGGCTTACCATGGCCTTGGGATGCACCCGACCGAAACGCGGCAGCCAACGCCCGATCGAGGCATCGGCGGTGAAATAGGCCGGAATGCTCTGATCGTTCATCAGGGTGGAATATTGCGAGTCCGAATAGCGGAAGTTGAAATTGCCGAGAGTCGTCCCGTCATCATAGGTCAGACCCAGCGCGCCGAGGAATTTGGGCGAAGCGACTTCCTGCTTGCCCTTCGTCGGCAGCACGTCGCCCATATAGGCGATGTTATTGCCGATTTTCGTGTGCATGTATTGGCCTGAGGCATAGGCACTCAGATGGTGCCAGGGACGCGTGGAGAGTTCTGCCTGAATGCCCATGGCCGACTCACCGCCCGCATCGATAGGCTGCGAGGTCAGGATGCTCGTGCCCGGTATATAGGACACGCTGCTGATCTGGTGATGGGTCAGATTATAGTTGAAGCCCGAGATCGTCGCCATGATCGGCCCGTAATGACGAAAACCGATTTCCTCGCCGATCATGTATTCGGGCGTGAAATTGGCGAGAGGCTGTGTGACTGGTACGGGCGTCGTGAAGGTATAGACCGGGACCTGAGCCTGAAAGGACGAGGGCGCCCGATAGCCTGTCGTACCGTTGATATAGATCTGGTTATTCGGTGTGAGCTGATAGGAAATAAGCACCTGCGGTGCCGGGATGAACATGTTCTTTACCGATTTATACGGCTGTGCGCCGGGCAGATCTTCGGTGAAGCTGCGTGAAATCATATTGGCTCGCAGCCCGGCAGCGATGGTCAGGCGATCATGGAACAGCTTGATCTGGTCTTCGAGCCCGAGCGCGTTGAGCTGCTGGAACCCGTTGATGTCATATTGGGTGATCGCCTTGCCGCCCACGGTCAGATAGCCGTTATTCTGGGTGTATTGCCCTTGGCCGTTGACCGCATAATGGTTCTGGAATTCGGTATGGACCGCATAGCTGTACCAGTAGGAAAATTTCAGCGTATTGATGCCCCGATGCCATGAACCGATCAGATTCAACCCACTTGAGGTCTGTACCCAGGGATGAATGCTGATGGCCGTCACCGAACCTTTCGCGGGCGTGTAGCCATCGAGCACCGCGTATTTCTCGGTGCCGCGATAGCCATTGGTGATGGGGATATTGGCGCCGTAATTATTCGGTCCATAGGTCTCGACCGCATAGGGCTGGGCATCGAGCGCAAAGCCATCACCGAGATCGAAATGGTTCTTCAGCGTCCCCACTACGGCATTCGTGGCCTTGGTGTTGAGCTTGTAATAGAGCGTATCGCCCGGCGTGTACTGGCCATGGGTGTTGTAGCTCGTGCCGTATTGACGCCATTGCGCGAGGTTCGGATAGAGCCATTCCGTCTGATTGGCGTAATTATAGCCGAAGATCAGTTCCGAGCTGCTTTTGGGCGTCCAGTGCTTTTCGACGGCTGCATCGAGATGCCAGCGATAGAGACTGCCCGGCCCACGCCAAAGATTGCCGCTGGAATACGAGCCCGAAACGAAGCTCGTAACGCCGCTATGGCCGATCTCGCCCGTATCGATACGCACGAATTCCTTGTTCGAGCTATGCGTACCGCCTGAGCCTTCAGCATAAGCCGCAAAATGCGTTCCCGGATGGCGCAGGCTCATCGTCATTTGCGCGCCATCGGCATTATAGGTCGGCGCGGTGAGGTCGGATGACCCCTGACTGACCGAGACATTGGCAAGGTCTTCGTTATCCACCATGGCAGAGGTATAGGCCCCATAGGTGAACGGATCGGCCAGCGGCATGCCTTCATAGATCATGCCGATCTGGGTCTGGTCGAGACCACGAATATGCACGGTTTCCGACGTCGTGCTGAGCGGCCCTTCATTCGTGCCCTGTACGCCCGGCAAGCTGGAAACGAGCACACCGGGATTAACCAGGGGCGATTGCTTGGAGATATAGTCCTGCGTGACCATGCTGATGGATTTTGCCTCGGTCTGACGCGCCATGAGCCCGCCACCCTGCACGGCACGACGCGCCGATACGCTGACATTCTCGTCATGCGTTGCCATGAGCTCACGCGGCTTTGCCTGAGGTTTGGGTGCCG
The DNA here is from genome assembly GCF_051628905.1 of Asaia sp. BMEF1. Classification (GTDB taxonomy): domain Bacteria; phylum Pseudomonadota; class Alphaproteobacteria; order Acetobacterales; family Acetobacteraceae; genus Asaia. The sequence goes on from NZ_CP157575.1 coordinate 3,054,025, forward strand.
CCTTGCGTCGCGCCGCTGCCGGAAGCGGTTTGTGATGGGTTTTCGCGGCTGCCGGATGACACACTCCGACGCTGGCGAGTGCCACAATCCCGAACGTGCCGAGAGGAAGAAGAGCCCGTTTGCGGGCGGAACGCGAAAACGACATGGCCTGATCCTGATGGTCTCAGGGCAGACGCAAGGTCACGCCGCCCGATGCGGACGCGACGGTGTCGAAACGGTTCCAGTATTTCAAACCACGATTTTATTTCGATTTTATGATGAAACGGTTAATGCGCCTGCTCCAGAAGGGATGCTTCTATTTAAGCATATGCATCGAGCGCAAAAAGAAGCAGGACGAACCCAGATTTTTTTCATGAGCAGTGATGGCGAAAGAGCCGGACGCAGCCTCATGGGGCGACGCCGCAGAAGGCGTATCGGTCAGAACAGGGAAGCCATCACCGGAGCTACTGGAGCGGCTTCGCCTCCTCTATGGCGGATCGTCGCTGTCAGCGCGCCCGATAGTGAGCGTGGGCGACCTGTACAGAGACGATGCAGGGAAACTCGATATCGGCCTCTTCCAGAGTTACGAGGCCGCTCCCTGCGGTCCAGCGCCAATGGCCATTATCGCGCTCATGCCACCCTGGCAGCCTGGCGCGTTGCAGATGGCGGGTGAGGGATTTTGTGCCCGAGGGCGAATAGAGGTCGATCTCTCCGGCCAGAACGCCCAGACTGCGCCTGTCATCCAGATGGCAACCGTAGCATTCGCTCGGAATATGCGTATCGGAGCAGAGATAAAAGCAATCTGTCCGCTCCCGCAGGAGGAAAACGACCCTGTTGCAGTCGCATCTCATGGGGGGGATCCGGCGGCCTGAGGCGGTTTGCAGATAGGGTGTCTGCAATAGGTCCTCTGACCGACCGTTTCTGCCTTGCAGAGCGGGGAACATTTTTCTGATCTGCAGGACCGTATCGGCTTGTGTCACCAACGGTGCGACCGCGTCACGCGACCAGAGACGCTGTTGCGGCGTGAAACCCTCAAGGGCTTCGTGATGCGTAAAGATCGCACGGTTCCCCGTGTCGAGATAGGTTTCGCTCAGAATACCATTACAGTCGATCAGACGATGTTTCTGCGTCTCGATATGGTAATATTTATACGCCGTCATATCGGTTCTGTATTTTATGGCATGCCCATCCACCAGCAGCCGCGATGGCACGAGTTTTCCATCCAGGAAGAGACAATGCTCGGGCGTGACCAGCAGGTTCTGGCAAGGCGCATCGGGGCCGAAAGCATGGGCAGCCACTTCGACGGGATACCCGGCGAGCGTGAGAGGCAGGTCGGTATCGACGCGCTTGTAACCCTCTCCGCAGAACTGGATGATTTCCACATGACGCGTGCCATCAGAATAGCAATAGACAGGGTCGCCGGGGCGGAGTGTCTCCACGCGTCTCCGGCCTTGCGGTGTATCGATCAGGGTGCCTGCCAGATAGCAGACCTCGAAAATGGTCTGTCCGTTATCTCCGGCAACAAGCGCATAACCAGCTTGCTGAACGCCGGGAATAAACATCACAAATACGCCGCCCTGCCGCAGATGCAGCGCAACATGATCGGCATCCGGGTAGCTGACGCTCACGATGTCGGATTTCCGAATGTCGTTCAGGACAATCTGATCCGACAGACCTGCATGGTCGCCATTGAAGCCCAGCATACGGATCGAGGGGCTACCAGTGCCTGTAATCGTCACCTTGGCGAGGCTGCTGCCCCCGAGATCGATCGTGCCGGTCGTTTGGGCGTCGACCGTGGCCTCGCCCCCGCCTGCCAGTGTCAGCGTGCCGCCGATAACACCGCCTGAGGCAATAGTGGCCGAGCCGCCCGACGACACGATCATGTTGGTCGTGGTGCCCCCGGCCCTTACGACGACCGACCCGCCAGAAACGATTGTCGTTCCGACATCGAGACCGCCCGAGGAAGTGAATATGGTCCCTGCCGCGTTAACGACGGAGCTGATGGCCGTAGCGCCAGCGTAAATTACCTGTGAGCCGCCGCTACCGATGACGGTCGCCTGCGCCTGCCCGCCGGAGGAAATATATTGAATGCCCCCATCGATCAGCGTTGAGCCTGAAGCAACACCACCCCCCGCGGCGTTCGTGCGGTTATTGAAGCCGACATCCTGCCAGCCCTTATTTTTGATAATCGCGTTGATCGAGGCGGCGCCTGCGCCTTGCACGGCAATATAGCCACCATCGGCTGTCTCATCGATGCCGGTGCCCCCGCTCCCTATGAGGATGGCGCCGATCTGAGACGGAGTGCCGCCGCGGCCCATGCCGAGGGCGGTTGCGCCCGAACCGATTCCGCTCGTAACCGTTTCGGTCCCGCCACTCCGTATTCCGATATAGCCGTCGGCCTGTCTGACCGTGTTGAAGCTCGATCCGCCGGAGAAGATGTGAATAGTTCCGCCAGCCCCCGCGATGGCATTGGAAAGTCTCGCACCGCTGCTGAGATAGATGCCGCCCTGCGAGATGGTGGTCACGTTTCGGATATCCGCGCCAGCCTGCCCCGTGACGACGGCGAAGGGGCCTGACACCGTACCCCCTTTCATGCCTCCATAAATATCAGGCTGGCCGCTGATCAGACTTGCCGAGTTTGCCGTGAGTGTTCCGCCGGCAAAAACCGTGCCGCCTGACATGAGGCCACCCGAGAAGAGGTAGATCGATCCACCGGACATCGCCGTTGCGCCGGTGAGCGTTGCACCGCTGCTGACATAGATGCCGCCCTGAGAAGCCGCTGTTATGTTTCGAAGATCGGCGCCGGCACGCCCCGTAACGACAGAAAATGCCCCCGTAACCGTTCCGCCCGATAACGCGCCGTAGATGATCGGCTGCCCTGCAATGAGGCCGCCTGCGGCGAGGCCGATCGCTCCGCCGGTCAGGGCCGTGCCGCCGGAGAGCGTGCCACCGCTACTGACCGAAAGGGAACCGCCGCTATTGATGACCGGGTTGGAAGCTAATTCTCCGCTCGAGATGACGATCGTCTATCCGTTGCTGATCGTTCTGTCATAAATATTCATATCCACCCCACCATGAACATTACGGAGAACCGCATGCCTTCATGGCGCGAGAGAAAGCGGCGATTCAAACAACGGGGTTCGCAATAAACAAACTTTAACGATTCGGTCAAGTTGTGGGTTTTGTATAGGTGGGTAAACGACCTTAATTTACGACACTTTATTATCTTTTCTCTATGATTAATAAAGATAATCCCCACAGATAAATATTGATGACATTCCATGTCGAATCGTTATTTGTGACAAAGGCTTTCTATGCTCTGTGCGCGAGATGTTTTCCAGACAAAGGCAGCTCGGGTTACTCGGCGACGAGAGGGGCCTGCCGCCAGATTTCCGCCCGCAATGATCGCCTCGCACGACGTAATGCTCCTGTCTTCTGAACGACGAAGACCGCCTCGATCATTCGAAAGGAGCGCCCCGGATGCTGCTGATGATTTTCATTGACGCTTCATGCCTGAGGCGCTCCCGTTGCATCGAAACGTCAGTTATTCCGGTTCTTTTCAGACGAGGGGAGGGCTGTGGCACGGCCAATTCGCGCTTTGGTGAAATCGACACATGAACGGCTTCGAGACACAGCTCCCGTGTAGGTCACCGCGCTTTTGACAATCTGCTGGTGGTAATCCGCCCTCCCTTCCGAAAAACCCGAAATCGGCAAAAGCTGCGCGATCCGGCCCTTAGGGCCCGCTACCAGACCAGAATTGGGGCGTCGGTCTGCACGTTGCGTGGCTGATGCTCATCTGCACAAGCACTCTTTCAGCGCAGGTCGAGAGCCCTGACGACCAAAGCTCGCAAACATCTTCTACTTGTAGTGGAAAGTAATTGGCGCGACTGGCAAGCACACCACGCCCCGGCGTCCACAATTTCGCCATTTGGAGTTTGGGTGATGAGTCTTTCAGCGCCCTACCTGAATAGGTGGATAAAAATAACGGTGCAGACTGGTCATGATTTTTTATGAAGAAATGAAGGAAGGGTCCAACATCACAGGGTCATTCATTTATCTGCGTAGTGAGATGAGAAAGCCTCCTGCACGCAGCCCTGCTTGGATTTTAATTCGGTCCCGAACCGTTCTCTCCGGACACATAACTCTCGTATAAATTTTTGTGAATTCAGTCGCGCTCATGTGACTAACCATTATCTCCGCACTGAACTATCTCAGTAAACAGGTTATCTATCACACGATTCGCGTTATATTTATGGTAGTGGTAAAGCTGTGGGGAATCCTATGGTTGATTTGATACATCCTAAAGGGTCAGAGAAGAAAATTCCTCTGGTCGGTAAAATGATATTGGCAGCCGTTCTTGCTGCCGTCGCGGGGCTTATGTTTGGCCTCGATATTGGAGTTATTTCCGGCGCGCTTGGATTTATTGCCAAGGAGTTTCACGCCGACACTTTTTCTCAGGAGTGGATTGTTTCGTCCATGATGGTGGGTGCCGCAATTGGCGCTGTCTGTGCAGGACAGCTCTCCTACCGTTTCGGTCGAAAAAAGGCGCTCATATTGAGCGCCTTTCTTTTTGTGCTCGGCGCGTTGCTCTGCGCGATGGCGTCGACTGTCACGATACTTGTCACTGCACGCGTTCTGCTCGGACTTGCGATCGGCATCGCGAGTTTTGTCGCGCCGCTTTATATTTCCGAAGTCGCCGATGAGCAGCACCGGGGCGGGCTGATTTCCATTTACCAGCTCATGATCACAATCGGCATTCTGCTTGCTTTCGTCTCCGATGCCATTTTTTCCTACTACGCTGCGTGGCGCTGGATGCTTGGGGTAGTCGCCATTCCCGGCGCGGTTTTTCTGGTGGGCTCGTTTTTCCTGCCGGATAGCCCGCGATGGCTGATGCTGCGCGGTCGCGATGACGAAGCGCTGAAAACCCTGATCAGCCTGCGCCCATCGCGTGCCGAGGCGGAGAGCGAAATCAGGGAAATCCAGGGCAGGCTGCGCCAGAAGCAGCGCGGCCTGTCGATGTTTCTCGAAAATCCGAATTTTCGACGTTCGGTGGTCCTGGGTGTCGGGTTGCAGATCGTGCAGCAACTGACCGGCATCAACGTGGTCATGTACTACGCGCCACGTATCTTCGAAGTCGCCGGTTTCGGCCAGGATGGCCAGATGTGGGGCACGGCGATCGTCGGTCTCGTGAATATGCTGGCGACTTTTATCGCGATCGGTTTCGTCGATCGCTGGGGCAGGCGCCCTATGCTCGTTGCAGGTTTCGCGATCATGGCCTGCGGTATGGGGGCCCTGGCGGTTCTACTCTCCATGGGCGGAGAGTCGAGCGAGATCACGCATTATCTGGCGGTCGCGGTGCTGCTCCTTTTTATCACAGGTTTCGCTTTTTCCGCAGGCCCGCTGATCTGGATCCTGTGCGCTGAAGTCCAGCCGCTCGAAGGGCGCGATTTTGGCATGGCGTGCTCAACTTTCACCAACTGGATTGCCAATATGGCGGTCGGAGCAAGCTTTCTGACGCTGCTCGGCAGTCTCGGCGCTGCGCATACCTTCTGGCTGTACGCCGGGCTCAACGCCTTCTTCATCATCTTCACGCTTGTTTTCGTCCCCGAGACGCGCGGCGTTTCTCTCGAAGCGATCGAGCAGAAACTGAATGGCGGCGCGAAATTGCGGGAAATAGGGCGTTAGCCCCGTCACTCGGCCACGCTCAATCCTCATGAATTATTTCAATAAAGGATACTGAAAATGTCACGTAATAATATTACGAGAAAGAAATGTCTTGTCCTGGCTGTCGGCATGGCGGCCATCCTGACCGGGTCGCTGGCGACCGCCGCTCCCGCCCCTTGGCTGGATCGGTCTGTCTCACCGCAAGACCGTGTCGCAGCGCTCATGCGCAACATGACAAAGGCTGAAAAGCTCTCGCTGATCGAAAGCGATCTCGCTCTTGAATTCGGAGCCTACAAGAAGCCGGCCGGTGCTATCGGGTCGGCTGCCTATGTCGCCGGTATCGAGCGTCTCGGTATCCCGGCGCTCCAGATCAGCGACGCGGGTCTGGGCGTGACCAACCCGATGAATGTGCGCCCTGGTGACGGGGCAACGGCATTACCGGCAGGCCAGGCGATGGCCGGCGCCTTCGATCTCGCGCTGGCACGTGAAGGCGGGGCGATGATCGGCGCCGAAGCGAAGCACCGGGGCTTCAATGTCCTGCTCGCTGGCGGTGTCGATCTGGTGCGCGATCCGCGCGGCGGTCGCAACTTCGAATATATGGGTGAAGACCCCATTCTGGCGGGACAGGTTGCCGCGGCTGAGGTCCAGGGCGTGCAAAGCCAGCACGTTATTTCCACAATCAAGCATTATGCGGTCAATTCCTACGAGACCGGACGCATGATGAGCAGTCTCGACCTTACAATTCCCGCCTTGCAGGAATCCGACCTTCTCGCATTCAGGATTGCCGTGCAGGAAGGCAGGCCAGGTAGCATCATGTGCGCCTATAACAAGGTCAATGGCGTCTATGCCTGTCAAAATCCCTATCTCCTGAGCGATGTGTTGAGGGGCGAGTGGGGTTATCAGGGCTTCGTCATGAGCGATTGGGGCGCCTTGTCGGATGGCGAGGCTGCGGCCAGGGCCGGGTTGGATCAGGACTCGGCCTATATCCTCGATCGCGGGACACGATTTGCCGATGCCATGCGCAAGATGGCCGGTCATCCCGCAGGCGAAAATATTCTTGACGCCAAGACCCGCCATATCCTGACGGCCATGGTCGTCAACGGATTATTCGACGATCAGGCACGCCCGGTGGAGGGCGCTGCGGAAATCGCTGCACATATGGCGGTGGCCCGTCGCATTGAGGAAGAGGGCGCGGTGCTGATGCGCAATGAGAGGGAAACACTCCCTCTCTCTGCTTCCGGGATGATCCTTGTCGTGGGCGGCCATGCGGATAAGGGCGTGATCGCGGGGGGAGGGAGTTCGGCTGTTCTGCCACGAGGCGGCAGCGCTATTGTCGATCCGGTTCAGGCCAGTCTCGAGACCATGCCGCATCCGATCATCTTCGAGCCGAACGCGCCTGTCGACGCCCTGCGCGCGGCCATGCCGGGGGCCGAGATCGTCTATAATGAAGGGACCGATCTCGCTCAGCTCGCCACTCTGGCGAAAAAAGCAAAAGCCGTCGTCGTGTTCGTGACCAAATGGCAGGGTGAAAGCCTTGATGCGCCCGATCTCGATTTGCCGGCATCGGACAACGCTCTGATCGAGACCGTCGCGCAGGCGAACAGGAAAAGTATCGTCGTTCTTGAGACGGGAAATCCGGTCGTCATGCCATGGTTCGACAAGGTCGGTGCCGTACTCGAAGCATGGTATCCGGGCTCGGCCGGAGGCGAGGCGATTGCCAATCTGCTCAGCGGCAAAGCCGTCCCATCGGGCCGTCTTACGACGACATGGCCTCGATCCCTGTCCGACCTCCCGCGCCCGGAGTTGCCCGGGGCAGGGCATCATGCCGGCGCCTTCCCGCTTGATAAATCCACGATTGCCTATCTCAGGAATTATGATCTGAACAAGGAAGGCGCCGATGTGGGCTATCGCTGGTTTGCCTCCCGCGCCATCGCGCCCGCCTTCCCGTTCGGTTTCGGTCTGAGTTACACCCGTTTCACCAATGATGGGCTGACCGTCTCGATGGACGGAAAAAAGATCCTCGCGCACGCAACAGTCACCAATAAGGGCAAGGTTGGGGGCGACGAGGTGGTGCAGATCTATGCTCACGCCCCGGATGGGGCGCCTTTACGTCTTGCCGGATATGGCCGTGTGACCCTCTCTCCTGGCGAGAGCAAAGTTGTCGACATCCCTCTCTCTCCCTATGCGACGGCGCGTTACGATCAGGCGCAGAAAGACTGGAGGCAGCCAGCGGGCACCTATCGTTTTGTGCTCGCGCGCAACGCGGAGGATCAGACCGGTCCTGCGGCAAGTCTCCATATCGACGCGCAATGAAGGATGACAGCTTATGCCCGGTTCATCCTTTCCAGCAACGAGGGAGCCTACCGCCACACGGCGGTGCGCCCTGCGTTCAGCGCTGCTGACAGTCATCTCTGTGGCGAGCATGACGCCGCTCATGGCCCAGGAAACGAATTACACCAATCTCCCATCCCTTGAGTCTCAAAGAGCCGCTGTACACCCCGATCAATCGTGCCACAGCTACGACAAGATGATCACAAAGGGGTCTGAATCGCCCATCATCACCACATGCGACACGCTTTTCCCCGATCAGTTCGGCCTGCGCGAAAAGCTGGGGAGCAAAGGCTTTCTGATTGAGGGATATTATTCTTTCGGCGAAATCTACGATGTGCTCGGCCATCAGGGAAAACCGCAGGCCTATAACGGCCAGAGCCCGAATTTCTCGGGCAATCTCTGGCTCAATATGACCTATGATATGGCGCGGCTGGGTCTCAATAAAGGGTCCCAGCTGACCCTGTCGATGAATAACTGGCAGACCGCCTATCCGGGGGCAGGGGTACGGGGTACGGCGCTCAGTCAGGCGACGATTTTCCAGACATTCTTCAATGGCCGCATCACCGCTCAATACGGATATTACGGGCTACTCGGACAGTTTTACGGTCTTTTCCTTGGGACAAGCACGGCATCGAGCGCGCTCGGGCCGACCAGTATCATTCCCAATCAGGTCGGCATGTCCATGTATCTACCGACGCTTGGCCTCGATATACGCATGTACGCGCATGACAGGCGTTTCTATAATCACTTCGGCTTTGCGCGCAGCCAGAGCCCTGACGGCTTTGCCGCTGATTCCCGTGCCAATCCGTCAGGTGTCAATTTCCGCGTCAATGGCGCCAGGCCGATCTACGTCGATGAGATCGGTTTCAGGCAGCGCCCCACACGCGGCAAGCTCATGACCTGGCTCCGTGCCGGAGGGATTTATAACAGCTCGTCCTATTATGATTTCCGACGCCGCGCTTTCGGTCGCTCCAATTCAGCTTTTTATGTCGTTTTCGACCAGCAGCTTTTGCAGACCAACCCGGCGATACCTTATCTGGGCTGGTATATCGACCTGAAGACAGATCACGCCGATCGCACAAAGAACGTTTTCACCGATGATTATGCGGCGACGATCTATTCCCTGGGCCCGTTTCGGGGGCGTGAGAAAGACATGCTGTCGATCGGATTTACGTACAACAAGATCGGATCGGCCGCACAGCAGGATCTCCAGAGGCTGGCGCCACGGAAATTCGATCACAGCACGACATCTTCGGTCGCCTATGCGGCTCACCTGCATAGGGGGATCTATTTCGTCGGTACGACGAGTTATACGACACATCCCGTCGTCTCTCGTCTTTATGCCGACGCCCTCACATTGCAGGGGCAGTTCACGCTGTCATTTTGAATGTCGCGGCAGTTTCGAAAGGGTCTCGATCTGCCGTGAACCGTCCGGTTACGCCAGTAATAGGGCGCTCAGGACGCTTTGAGACCGTCGATGCGGCGGATTTCATGCGCCGCATGGGTCTTGGCTGAACGCGCCAGCCGAGGAAAACGGCTCAGCGTGGGGCCACCCAGCCATTGCCCGATGCATCGCCGAGCTGGCCGCTCTGGACCGGGCTGCTATTGGAATAGGCAGAACCGAATTTGCTCAGATCGGCGCCGGTCACGGCATCGCGCTGCACATTATCGGCGTGATCGGGGTCGGGGCCGTGGTTGAACTCGGTGCTCGGCGTTTCCTGATAGCCGGGCGGCAGCGAGTGGCGGCCTTTGGCGGTCAGATGTTCGCCCTTGCCATGATATTCAACGCCGCCGTCATTGGTGGTGCTCTGCGGAGCATGGGCGTCATTCGGGGCGTTCTGTCCCGTAAACTGGGCCCAGGCCGTGCTGGCAGGCAGGGCGAGGAGAGTGGCGGCCAGAAAGGCGCCGCGTCGGAGCTTTGCCATCGAAGCATTCCCTTGCAGTTTCGTCCCGTTACGCTTGGCGTACAGGAACGGTGGTTGCCAATTCGGAAATAAGCCCGATCTCTGGCGCTGATAAGAACCTCAAGTAAGCGGTGAGGCAGGAGGCGGCAAGGGTCTATTATGATGGATGATCTGTTCGGCGCCCTCAGGGCACGCGAGACCCTCGCGCAGGGAGCCGTTTTACTTCCCGGAGCCGCCTTATCACGCCAGGAAAGGCTGATGGCGCAGGTGGGTGACATCGTGTCGCAGGCGCCGCTGAGGCGGCTCACGACACCGGGCGGTCGCCGCTTTTCGGTAGAGATGACAAATTGTGGCTCGCTTGGCTGGCATTCCGACGCAGCGGGGTACCGTTACGAGTCCCGTGACCCCCTTTCGGGCAGGTTCTGGCCTGCACTGCCATCCGACTGGATCACTTTTGCGCAAGATATGGCGGCACAGGCGGGTTTCGGTGGTTTCCAGCCGCAGGCCTGCCTTCTCAACCGCTATGCCCCCGGCGCGCGTATGGGGCTGCATCAGGACCGCGATGAAACAGCGCTCGATTCCCCGATCGTCTCCATTTCTCTGGGGCTGGCGGCCCAGTTTCTGTTCGGCGGTGCAGAGCGCACAGATCCGGTCCGCAAATTGCGCCTTGTCAGCGGAGACGTGGTGGTATGGGGTGGCGCATCGCGCCTCTTCTATCACGGGATCGCTCCATTGGCCCCCGACCATCATCCTCTCACCGGTGCGTGTCGCTGGAATCTGACATTCCGTCGTGTCAGCGCCGAGGATAGCCCCTAGGCGACAGGAATATTCCGTTTCATACTAGACCCCCTCTTTTTGAACCGAAGGAAGACGCTCTCATGCACCCGAACCGCGAATCCGCCCAGCACGCCGGCTGGACGCCGTCGAGCTGGCGGTCGCACCCCATTCGCCAGGCACCGCATTATCTGGATGCAGCCGCGCTCGACTCTGTCGAAGCCCGACTGCGGCGCTATCCGCCGCTGGTGTTTGCAGGCGAAACGCGGCGCCTCAAAAGCCAGCTCGCCAAGGCGGCGCGCGGCGAGGCGTTTGTGTTGCAGGGCGGGGCCTGTGCCGAGAGCTTCAACGAGTTTACGGCCGATATCGTGCGCGATACTTTCCGCGTGCTGCTGCAGATGGCCGTTGTGCTCACCTTTGGCGCCAAGGTGCCGGTCATCAAGATCGGACGTATGGCCGGGCAATATGCCAAGCCGCGCTCTTCCGACACCGAAACCCTCGATGGGGTGACGCTGCCCTGCTATCGCGGTGACATCATCAACGGGCCGGAATTCACAGAGGCCGCGCGTCTGCCCGATCCGGGCCGTATGGAAACCGGCTATTTCCAGTCAGCCGGTGTCATGAACCTGCTGCGCGCCTTCGCTTCCGGTGGCTATGCCAATCTGCATGAAGTGCATCGCTGGAATCTCGGCTTCGTCAAGCGTTCGCCGCTTGCCGAACGCTATCAGGATCTGGCCCAGCGTATCGATGAGACGCTTTCCTTCATGGGGGCCTGTGGCTTCAACCAGAGCGCTCCGCAGATCAACGAGACCGAGTTCTACACCTCGCATGAGGCGCTGCTTCTGCCCTATGAGCAGGCCCTCACGCGCATCGATAGCCTGAGCGAGAACTGGTACGACTGCTCGGCGCATTTTCTCTGGATCGGCGATCGCACGCGCCAGCCCGATGGCGCTCATGTCGAGTTCCTGCGTGGTGTCGGCAACCCGATCGGCATCAAGGTCGGGCCGACGACGACGCTCGACGATCTCGAAAAGCTGCTGGATATCCTGAACCCCAAAGACGAGGCCGGGCGTATCACCCTCATCTCGCGCATGGGCGCGGGCAAGGTGGGCGATTTCCTGCCGCCGCTTCTCGACAAGGTCCAGGCCAGCGGCCGCACGGTCACCTGGCTCTGCGACCCGATGCACGGCAACACCATCACCACGGCCGACAAGGTCAAGACGCGCTCGTTCGACTCCATTCTGGGCGAGGTGAAGGGGTTTTTCTCGGTCTTCCAGCAGGCGGGCCTGCGGCCGGGTGGTATCCACATCGAAATGACGGGTCAGGATGTGACGGAATGCGTCGGTGGCGCCCAGTGCCTCACCGAAGCCGATCTGGCCGGGCGATACGAAACCTTCTGCGACCCGCGCCTGAATGCCGAGCAGTCGCTCGAAATGGCCTTCCTGCTCGCTGAAGAGTTGACGGGGCATTTCCGCGATCATGGAGTGCTGCAAAAATGAGCCCGAACCGGCCCGATGAAGAAAATGCAGCGATAAGCACCGCGATCAGTCCGACGCTCGCCCTGACCCAAGGCGAGATCGCGGCACGCACCGATGCGTATTTCAACCGCACCCAGGCCATCGTCTCGCATTTCGGCGAGTGCGAGGTCACCTATGCGCTCTTCATCCGCAGGCCGGTTATCGCTGCCCATGGACTGATGATCGCCTGGCTCGAAAACGTTGCGCGCGAGCAGGGTTTTTCGGTCGCGATCGAGATCGTCACGCCGGAGGGCAGCTGGGTCGGGGCAGGGGAGCCGCTCGTCTATCTGACCGGCCCCTTTACCCGCATGGCCCCGCTCGAAACCCTGCTGCTCCAGAAGCTCGGCTCTGCCTGTGTCGCAGCCCATAATGCCTATCAGATGGCGCTTGCTCTGCCTGACGCCGCCTTCATGGCCATGGAGGCGCGGCATTGCGCCGGTTTCGAGATGCAGGAAATCATGGGCTATGCGGCCTCGGTCGGCTCGCGCGCCGCTCGACGCGAGGGGGCGAAGGGCTTCATTGGCTGCGCCAATGACGTAACGGCCCGGTTTTTCGGCAGCGAGCGCGGTTTGGGCACAATGCCCCACGCCCTGATAGGCTATGCCGGATCGACCCTGCGGGCCGCAGAGATGTATCACGAGGTCTATCCGAACGACCCGCTGGTGGTGCTGGTCGATTATTTCGGTCAGGAGATCACCGATGCGCTGGCCGTCTGCCGTCGCTTCCCCGAGCTGGCGGCTGAGGGACGCATCAGTGTGCGTCTGGATACCCATGGCGGGCGCTTTATCGAAGGGCTCGATCCGCAATCTTCCTATGGCGTGCTAGAGCGTCACACACCGGGCACGATCAGGCGTTATCGCTCCGATCATGAGCTGAAGGACCTCGTCGGCACGGGTGTATCGGCAGCCGCCATCTGGTGGATGCGTGAATCGCTCAATGAAGCCGGTTTTACCGAGGTGAAGATCATCGTTTCATCCGGCTTCGGCTTGGAGAAATGCATGACCATGCGCGACTCCCATGCGCCGCTCGATGTGGTCGGCACCGGCTCTTTCATTCCGGTCAAATGGAACGAAACCTATGCGACTGCCGATATCGTCGCTTATGACGGCGAAAAGCGGGTAAAGGTGGGGCGCGAGTTCCTCCTGCAGAAAATCCCGTCAAAAACGAAGGAGAGCGAAGCGTGAGCAGTTCTGAAGCAGAGCCCGATCGCGGCTGGTTTGTCCGCATTCTCGACAATTCGGGCGGCGCGGAAGAGGGGATCGTGGAAGAGGTGAAAGACTTCCAGGATCTCGCCCATGCCAATGCCTATGCGCGTGCCTATGTGCGTGACAGCATCGAGCGTTGCCGGGTCGGCGGCGCTGTCGGGCGCGAAGTGCTCGAATCCTGGTTCTCGTTCGGCGAAGACGCGATTGTTGTCGAGGCAGGCGACGATGGATGGAAATCGGCCTCGGAACTGGAGGATTTCGCAGCCTCGCCCGCCTCTCCCATGGAGCGCGACTGGCGCACGCTCGACCCACGCCGCCTCGTGGAAGATGACGAGCAGGTCGAACTCTGATGGGTGTCGGACGTCGCAAGCTCCTTCTCGCCGCAGCTGCGCTTGGCATGGCAGCCCCTTTGCCGGGGCTGGCCGCTACCGTACTGCCCGCCTCTCCCACGCCGCAGAACGGCCTTTCCGATCTGAGCCGTCAGCTCGCGGCCCTGCCGCGTCGCCGCCAGTTCACCACCGTGCCGCGCCTGCTCGATCACCCCGATCTCTGGGATGACGTCGCCTTTGACGCGCTGCTGGCCTATCGCGGCGCGCAGAAGATGGTGGGTAGCGGCACCTCGCTTTCGGGCAATTGGCCGAACGAGGCGCAGAACCTGCTCAACAGCGAGGTTTTTTCCTTCGTGCATCCCGATGCGCTCCTGGTGATGGCGCTGTGGGGCGAAGCGCAACTCGGGCTCTATAACGAGGCCGCCTGGGCGCGTTTCGATCTGGCCAAGCTCGTGGCGCAGGGGCAGACCGCCTCTCCGCTGCACCAGACACCCGCAGGCAGTTCGCGCCATCATCAGGACGAGCAGGGCGCCTATGGTGCTGCCGGGCGAAACATTCCCGCCCTTCAGGCGCGTGGCGTGGTTTTTCTGGCCTGTCACAACGCCGTCTGGGCGCATGCGGGCAGGTTGATCGCTCTCGGGGCCGGGCCGACAGGGCTCAGCCACGAGCAGATGGCTGCCGAACTGACCAACGCGTTTGACCCCCGCGCTATCGTGACGCCGAGTGCGCTTGGGGCTCTGGCCGAGCTGCAACGCGCCGGGTTCTCGCGGATTTTCTGAAAACCCCCGGTTTTCTGAACGGTCGGGCATGCGCAGGCTCTGGCAAATTGCCTGCGCGCTTGGCATAGAAGCAGCATGAAACTGCGCTTCGCTCCCAGCCCGACCGGCTATCTTCATGTTGGCAATGCCCGTCTGGCCATCGCCAACGCCCTGTATGCCCGCAATCACGGCGGCAAATTCCTGCTTCGCATCGACGACACCGATGTCGAGCGGTCCAAGGCGGAATACGAGCAGGGCATCAAGACCGATCTGGAATGGCTCGGGCTAAGCTGGGACGAAATCGCCCATCAGTCGCAGCGTCTGGACCGCTATGCCCTCGCCATCGAGGCCCTGAAGGCATCGGGACGGCTCTATCCCTGCTTCGAAAGCGAGCTGGAACTCGCCGCCAAGCGCGAGGCGCGCCTCAAGGCACGCAAGCCCCCCATTTATGACCGCGCCATGCTGCGCCTGACCCCAGAGCAGCGCGAGCGCGCCGAGGCAAATGGCAAGACACCCTATTGGCGCTTCCGCCTCTCCGACGGTCACAAGAGCTGGCGCGACCTGGTGATGGGCGACCTTTCGGTCAAGCTCACCGCCATTTCCGACCCGGTTCTGGTACGCGCAGACGGCACCGTACTCTACACCCTCGCCTCGGTGGTGGACGACATGGAGATGGGGGTCACTCATATCATCCGTGGCGAAGACCACATCACCAATACCGGCGTGCAGCTCGATATCATCGAGGCGCTCGGGGGGCGGCCAAACCGTTTCACCTTCGCCCATCTGCCGCTTCTGCTCGATGAGGGCGGCGGAAAGCTGTCGAAGCGCTTCGACGCGCTGTCGCTGCGCGCTTTGCGTCATGACGGTATGGAGCCGCAATCGGTCGTCTCCTACCTGTCGAAAATCGGCAGCTCCGACGACCCGGTGCCCATGACACTGGAGCAGTCGGTCGCAAGCTTCGATCTGTCTCATGTGTCGAAATCGGCAGCGCGCTTCGACATGCAGCATCTGCTCGGGCTCAATCGTCGCCTGCTGCACGGTCTGTCGTTCGAAGACGTGAAATCGCGTCTGCCCGAGGGCGCCGATGAGGCTTTCTGGAACGCCATCAGCGGCAATGTCGATCTCACCGGCGAGATCTCGTTCTGGTGGGATGTGGTGCAGGGGGAAATCTCGCCTCCCGCGCTGAGCGATGAGGCCGCATTCCTGGCTCAGGCCGAGCAGACCCTGCCTGCCTCTCCTTTGAATGCAGAGAGCTGGAAGCTCTGGACGAATGCGCTCAAGGAGGTCTCAGGCCGCAAGGGCAAGGCGCTCTTCCATCCGCTGCGTGTCGCGCTGACCGGAGAGGAAGCTGGGCCGGAGCTTCACGCCCTTTTGCCGCTGATGGGCCATGCACGCGTTATCCGTCGTTTGCAGGAAGCCGCCCTGACCTGAGGGGGGGCTGGACGCGCCATCATGACCAGCGATCCGGCTGAGAAGCCAGAGTCGGGCAGGGGAGCCCCTTTGGGGGCGCTCGGGCTCCTGACCGACTCAGCCGCCGGGATGGAGGAGCGCGCGCCTGCCTCCGTGACACGTATCGGGATTGGCAGCAATTTCTGGACCGATCTCTATCATCATGCCCTGACCACCTCCTGGCCCCGGTTCATGGGGTGGTCAACAGTTGCCTATTTCGTCGTCAATCTGGCCTTTGCCCTGCTGTATCGGCTATGCAACGCGCGCATCAACAACGCTGCCGATCTCGATCTGCTGTCGCTGTTTTTCTTCAGCGTGCAGACGCTTTCGACCGTCGGCTACGGTGTCATGGCGCCAACGGGGCATATGGCCAATGCCCTTGTCTCGGTCGAAGCCCTGCTGGGCATGATGATCAATGCGTTGTCCACCGGCGTGGTCTTTGCCCGGTTCTCGCGTCCGCGCGCGCAGATCGTGTTTAGCAAGGCTGCCGTCATCAGCAAGCGCGCCTCTCCGCCTGTGCTCTGCCTCAGGCTCGCCAATGTGCGCAAAAGCGCCGTGCTCGCCATGGATTCCGAGTTGTCGCTTTCGCAATTCGTCATCGGCGAAGGCGGTTATCCCACCCGTATTTTCACGCCGCTGAAACTGCTGCAAGCACGTATGCCCGAATTGCGTTTCATCGAGACACTGGCGCACCCCATCGACAGCAGCAGCCCGCTGGCTCTGCTCAATCGCGAGCAACTCGATGCGACTTACGCCCGGATACTCGTGACGGTGCGCGGTACTGACGAAGCGACAGGTCAGGCGGTGCTTGTGCAGCACGCTTATGAGCCTGGCCGTATTCTGGCAGGAAGACGCTTCGTCGACATGCTGTCTCAGGATAAGCAGGGCAATTATCATGTCGATTATCGCCGTCTCCATGATCACGAACAGGAGCCCGGCTTCGATAGCTGAGAACCGCGTGTATGGCCCCCCGAGCTTCTGAGAGCCCGATCGGGTCGGAGCCTGTTAAAACGATTCTGCTTTCTGGCATTTCGCTTAGCAGTATAACCATTTCGGATGTATTTATCGTCTAGAGAATGAAATAAAAAATTCACAAAGAACGTCTTTTCGCCGCAAAATATATGCAGAATATTATTCTTTGAAAAAAAAGAAAAACTAATATGAAATATATAAGTCATTACAATATATATTTCATATTCTATACTTGTTTCGACACAAAACTATTCTGAATCCGCTTTAAGTGAAACGCGTCGGGTGCGCCGTAGAGAGAGCGGTACCCCGGCTATCGTGCTGATCGAAGAAAGCCGGATGTTCCGACTGAGCAAAGTACAGTCGGGCAGGGGCGGGAGAAATGTTTGTGTTGAAGGGTAAAAGACTGTGCCTGGTGTTCACGTTTCTTTGCTGCACCGGTTCTGCCTATTCCGCGACCAGAAGCGCCAGCAAGCCAGACGGCCATAAACGGGCCTCCATGGCTACAAAACAGGGTTCAGCACCCGTAACGAAGACGGCCTCTCCCGCTCAGGTCAAAAAACCGGCGCCCAAAAAGGCCATCATGCGTAAGAGCGATCCCGAGAGCATCGATGTGACGGCGCAGAAACACGCCAGAAACTTCCAGAGAGACCCGAGTTCGGTCACGGTCTTCTCGGCAAAACAGCTCTCCAACCGTCATGTCGTCTCTCTGACCGATCTGGGCGATGGTTCTATCCCGTCGTTGCGTATCGCGCAGTTCTCGGGCCGCAACTCCGCGCTGGTCGTCAATATCCGTGGCGTGGGTGTGCTGGGTGACAGTAACCAGCCAGCGCGCGATCAGGGCGTGGGCGTCTATATCGATGGCGTTTACGTGGCGCGTCCCCAGGCTCTCGGTACGGCGCTTTTCGACGTCGAGAGCATGGAGGTGCTGAAAGGGCCTCAGGGCACGCTTTTCGGACGGAATACCGAAGCCGGGGCGCTCAATATCATCACACGCAGACCGACGGGCAAGTTCGGTATGCGCCTGCTTGGCGGGTTCGGCAATTACAACAGCAACAAGGGCGAGCTGCATCTCGACCTCCCGGCATTCCATGATCTGGCGATCAAGATAGACGCCGTCACGGCCCATCGTGCGCCGCTGGTAACGAACCCCCTGCCCGATACGGGCGGGTTCAACCAGTATGACAAGCATGGTTTCCATGTCGAGGCGATGTATCACCCGGTCGATAATTTCACCGCCGATTACGCCTATGACAATTCCTATGACAGCACGACCACATTATGGATGCAGTTGCTGAAACCGGGCACCAACAAGCTGGCTCAGCTCGCGCAGCTACAGACGACCCGCGCCAAGCGCGCTTTCGTGGGCGTGCCGGAAGAGCCCAGTATCGGCAAGACCAACGGCCACCGCATGACGCTCGATTACAAGGCCATTCCGCAATATCTCTCCTTCAGATCCATCACCGCCTATCGCGAACTGAGCCAGAGCCAGTTCGATAACGGCATGGCTGCGGGCAGCCTGTCCAACACGACAGGCAATTTCACCGGGGTAAGCTTTGCCCGTAACTCGCTCGCAGGATTCTGGCAGAACCAGATCAGTCAGGAGATCCAGGCTTTCGGGCATACCAAGCGCCTGAAATATCAGGGTGGATTCATCTATTTCCGCGAGCACGCTGCCGATAATGCGCAGGCCTTCTACACCAATCAGTTCACCAATGCGGCAGGCAGCGACTACAAGCTACTTACAGGGCCGGCTTATGACGATTGGGGGCTGCAACCTATCGATCGTGCCAGCCAAGTCACATCGAAAAGCTGGGGCGTCTATGGCAATGCGGTCTACACGCCTCCCATCCTCTACGACAAGCTGCACCTGACGGCAGGGCTGCGCTGGTCGCATGACGGCAAGCACGGCACGCTCACGACGGTCAATAACAAGGCCCCGGTCAACACGGCGGGCGTATCGGGGCCCATCGATTTCAATGCCGGGTGGTCGCGTGTCGATCCGCTGCTGGAAGTCAGTGGCGATCTGACGAAGCGTGTGCTGCTCTATGGAAAATGGAGCACGGGCTACAAGCCGGGCGGCGCCAATTCCCGCGCGCAGGATTATGAGGCTTTCGGGCCTGAATCGGTCTCGATGTTCGAATTCGGTTCCAAAACCGAGTTTCTCGACCAGCGCGTGCGGTTCAATGTCGCGGGATACTGGGGCGATTACAAGGATATCCAGGTCGATTTCAGCAAGCCTTACCAGATCGGCAATCAGCTCACGACGCGCACCACGACCTCAACCATCAATGCGCCCGGTCATGGCGATCTGAGCGGTGTCGAGGCCGAGCTGAATGTGTCGCCCATGCGCTATCTGACGGTCGGATTTTCCTACGCCTATAACTACGTGCATATTCCGCCCACTGCGAACCCGTATCAGAACTCGCTCGGCGTCGTCAGCACCATGCTCGTGCCGATCTATCAGAATTACACACCGGCCCATTCCGGCAGTTTCCAGATCGATTACACGCGGCCCTTTCATGGCTTCACGCTTCTCGCCCATCTCGATGGCAATATCGATAGCGGTTACTACGCCAACACGACCGATCCGGTTTATCTGGGAGTCGGCAATGCGAAGAACGTCTATCAGCCAAAGGGCGATAGCGGTCTGATCGTCAATGGACGCATCGCTATCTCGAATGTGCAGCTGGGTAATACCGGTACGCGGGCAACTTTCTCGCTCTGGTCGCGCAATCTGTTTGCCGAGCAGCACGCCTATTTCAAGTCTCTGGGCGTTACGACGGGGTTGCAGAGTTATTTCAACGAGCCGCGCCAGTTCGGGGGGCAGGTCGAGCTGGCCTTCTGATCGCGCAGCGTCAGGGTCGGGGCGGGTAATCCCGGCCCGCTCCCTGCTGATGGTGGCGAGGGACGAGGCCGTCTCCTGCGGTCCTCTCGGGCCTCGCAGGCATGGCGCAGGGTAAAAGGGTAAATCCCCCCATGCGCCTCAGGGCAAGGCATCAGGCTTCGGGAACATCTTCCGAAAGGGCCTCTGCCTGAGCTTTCAGCCTATGAAAGCTGCGTCGGCTGAAGGGCAGGATCAGCAGATAGATCAGCCCGGCAGCGGCAAGGGCCAACCAGGGATCAGCCAGAAGGATCGCAGCATAAAGCAGCGTGCCAAGCATCAGCGGCAGCACATAGCGTGCAGCGATCTTGAAGTTCTTGAACGACCAGACAGGCAGGGTCGAGACGAGCAAAGCTGCCGTCAGGATCAGTGCGCCCGCTGCCAACAGGGGAGAACGGGCGATGGAATCGAGCACTGGCCAGCGCATTTTCTCGGCTTCGAGACCGAGAAAGATCGGAAACAGCACAATGCCGGCGCCTGCCGGAGCGGGAACGCCTGTAAAGAAATTATAGGAATATTCCGGCTTTTCCTCATCGTCGAGGCTGGCATTGAAGCGCGCCAGACGCAGCGCCATGCAGACCGTGAACAGTATGCAGGGCACATAGCCATAGCGGCCACCGGCGCCGTGCAGCGTCCAGAGATAAAGCAGGAAAGGGGGGGCTACACCGAAGCAGACGAAATCCGACAGCGAGTCGAATTCGGCGCCAAAGCGTGACGTTCCATGCAGGAGCCGCGCAATGCGGCCGTCGAGTCCATCGATACAGGCCGCAATCACCAGAGCCACAGCGGCATAGGAAAACTGCTGTTCCAGCCCGTAGCGCAGGCTGCTCAGCCCGGCGCAAAGCCCGAGCATGGTCAGCAGGTTGGGGATCAGCCTGTTGAAAGACGGGCCGCGCACGCGCACGCGCCTGGGGCGGATGCGCCTCAGGCGGCGTCGCTTGCGCCCCGGACGCGGGGCAGGCCCCTCCGGGGTGTCAGATCGGGGGGCCGAGACATCCGGCACGGGCGTAAGGGGCGCTTCCGACACGGGCGACCGCGTATCAGAGATGGGCGATGACGGTTTCGCCACCGACCATGATCTGGCCGGTGCTGACCAGAGGCGTCACGCCGGGCGGCAGGTACAGATCGGTGCGCGAGCCGAAGCGGATCAGACCGAAACGATCGCCGGGTTCGACGGCGCTGCCTTCTTCCACGTAGCAGACGATACGGCGGGCAATGAGGCCGGCAATCTGCACGATGGCCATGTGGCGCCCGTCTTCGAGCGTCAGACGCACTTCATTGCGCTCGTTCAGGTCGGAAGCCTTGTCGAGGCTGGCATTCAGGAACTGCCCGGCATGATAGGCGATTTTCGTCACCGTACCGGCGGCTGGCATGCGGTTGATATGCACGTTCAGCACTGACAGGAAGGTCGCCACGCGCCAGACCGGATCGCTGCCCATGCCCAGGGCTGCGGGCGGGGTGGCGAGCTCGACCGACACCACGCGGCCATCGGCCGGAGCGAGCGCCAGATCGGTCCGCGCCGGGGGGAAACGCTTCGGATCGCGGAAGAAATACAGGCAGAAAGCAAATCCGCCCAGTGCCACATTGCCGATCAGGCGCGTGGCCCGCCAGGGCGTCGCACGGCCCAGAACGGTCAGGCCGCCTGTCAGCGCGAGAAACGGGATGGCAGCGCGATGCGGCGGGGCCAGAACGGATTTGATCGATTGAATCAGGGACATGATCGCAGTCTTACGACACCGTGGTTTCGGGTCAAGCTTTTGGGTCGTCGCGCCAGGATTTCGGCGCTTCCGGCAGGTTCGGATATCCGCCAGCAGAGCCCGCCAGAGTGGTCACGCGACGGGTGAAATGCAGCGCGGCACGCTCTGCTTCCACGGGCATGCCGGAATAGAGGTCCTTGCATGCGCTCACCAGATGAACCCCGCCGAGGCGCCGCCCCAGCAGACTGAACAGCCTGTCGCCCATAAAACCCGCCTGCTCGCCAAGCGAGAGCAGGCCAGGAGGGGCGCTGAGGGCGGTAGAGCCTGCCTCTGCCCGAAACAGGGCGCGTTGCAGCACCCGGTCGAGCTGCCCGGTCGAGAAGGGGGTTCCATGCCCGAAAGGCAGAGTGTCGTCCTTGGCAGCCAGTCCGGTGCGATTGGGCACGACCAGAATGAGCCGCCCATGGTCGGCCAGAACTTTCCAGATCATGCGCAATAGCGGGTGAGGGGCGACGAGTTCGAGCCCGTGCACCAGCACGACAAGATCGAGGCTCAGATCGTCGAATGGCAGGCTGTCTGGCGCGACGAGGCAGCCGGGCCACTCCTTGTCGGTGGGAGACACAACGCCGCGTCTTCTGGTCATGGGCGTGTCGAGCTGCGCGCAGGCTACCCAATGCGCTGCGCCAAGGGCGCGCCATTGCGACAGAACGGGCGCAGCATAGCCAAGGCCCAGAACCCTCAACCCCTTCGGGTTCGGCAGAAGGGGCAGAAGCCGCGACATCAGAAGCGATGTCACCTGTTCTCCACGTCGGCTGGCATAAAACCCGGCTGCGTCTGACGGCACGGGCTGGGAAGGACGCGTCTGCATGCAACCACGCTAACCCGAACGGCGGAAAGGGGCCAGAGCCGGGCGTGGCCGGGCAGGTCGCCGTCGCAAGCGTGATCGACAGACTGGCATGGGGGCGGGTGCATCCGGGAGTGAACGGGCGTAGCCTCTGACGAGTTAAGACGAGCGCCATAACGGTTCGCGAAAAAAAGGAGCCCATCGCCATGAGTCTCGCAGTCAGGGCAATTCCTTATGCAAGGGATAATTATGCATGGCTTCTGACCGACCCGCGGACGGGTGTCGTCGCCATTGTCGATCCGGGTGAGGCCGAGCCGATCAGTGCCGTGATCGGCGAGGGGCGTCTCGATCTCATTCTGCTGACCCATCACCATGCCGACCATATCGGTGGTGCCGAAGCTCTGCGCCAAAAATACGGGGCACGCATCGCCGGTGCCGAATCCGATTCCGGCCGCTTGCCGCCGCTCGACCTGTTGCTTCATGATGAAGACCGCATCGCCATCGGTCATGACCTGGGTGAGGTGATCGCGACCCCCGGTCATGCGCGCGGGCATATAGCCTTCTATTTCCGCTCTGTGCCTGCGCTGTTCTGCGGCGATACATTATTCAGCCTCGGCTGCGGGCGTCTGCTCGAAGGCACGGCTGAAGAACTGTTCACGAGTCTGCGGCGCTTCGATGCACTTCCCGATAAAACGCTGGTTTGCTGCGGCCATGAATATACCGCGGCCAATGCCGAATTCGCGCTGTCACGCATGCCCGAAAATGCCGAATTGCAACATCGTGCCGCCGATATCCGCGCCCTGAGAGCGCAGGGGAAACCGACCCTGCCCGTCGCTTTGGGCGTCGAGCGTCAGACCAACCCTTTCCTGATGGCACGCGATGTCGAGACCCTCGCGGCCCTGCGCAAAGCCAAGGATAATTTCTGAAGAAAGGAGGACTTCCCATGCCCGGTTTTACTCTCGCGGATCACGATTTCGACGCCATCATTTTCGATTGCGATGGCACGATCGCCGATACCCTGCCCGTTCATTTCCTGACCTTCAAAGAGGCGCTGGGCGAACGCGGCTATAATCTGGAGGAGGCGTGGTACCATGCGCGCACCGGCCTCTCGAGCAGCAAGCTCTTTGCAGCTTATGAGCAGGCTTTCGATGTAAAGCTCGATCGTGAGGCCCTGCTGGATCGGTGCCGCATGCTTTACGAAAATCATCTCGATACGCTGCGGGAGCATGGGTTTGCAGCGGATATCGCCAGAAGCCAGTTCGGTCACGTGCCGATGGCGGTGGCCTCTGCCGGTCAGAAAACGGTGGTGAAGGCCACGTTGCAGACGCTGGATCTGCTTGAACTCTTCGACCATGTCGTGACGGTAGAGGATGTCCGCCACCCCAAGCCGGCGCCCGATCTCTATCTGCTTGCAGCGGAAAAGCTTGGGGTCGCCCCGCAGAGATGTCTCGTTTTCGAAGACACTGATGAGGGGCTTGAGGCGGCTCGCGCCGCCGGGATGGACGTCGTTGACGTCCGTCCGTTCACCATTGGTGGAAAATAACGATCTTGATGGCGGTTGCGACCACGGCAAGGGCCGCGACCCCGCCTGCCCAGAGCCCGACGAACCAACCGAGACGGGCCAGGAAGGAAGAAGGTGCTGTTGTGGCAGGCATGGTCAGGCTCCCTTAGTGATAGTGGTGGTCAGCGGTCACGGTGCCGCGGAAAACCCAGTAGGAATAGATCGTATAGGCAGAAATGATGGGCAGCAGGATCGACGCGCCGGCCAGCAGGAAGAGCTGGCTCTCAGGCGGTGACGAGGCCGACCAGATCGTGACCGTCGGCGGCACGATATAGGGCCAGACATTGATCCCGAGCCCCGAGAAGCACAGGAAGAACCAGCCCAGCGCACAAAGGAACGGCGTCAGGCGCGTGGCCGTCTTGCGCAGCGACAGGAAGAACAGCGCCGCCAGAACGATCACGGCGACAGGCACAGGGGCCACCCAGATGATCTCGGGGAAATCGGTCCAGCGATGCATGTAGGTGGCGTGCAGATAAGGCGTCCAGACCGAAACGATGGCGATCAGTACCAGCATGCCCAGCCCGAGCGGGGCCGAGAGGCGCTGCATGACAGCCTTCAGATCGGTTTCCGTGCGCCAGACCAGCCAGGTGGCGCCGAGCAGCGTATAGCCGACAGCGACGGCAAAGCCGCAGAAGAGCGGGAAGGGGGCCACCCAGTCCCAGGCGCTTCCGACGAACGTGTTGTTCTCGACCTTCACGCCCATGATCAGTTCACCAAGGATGATGCCCTGCATGACCGAGGCCACCAGAGAACCGAGGCAGAAGGAACGATCCCAGAAGGTCGTGCCGAAAATGCCGCTCGCCTTGACGCGGAACTCGAAAGCCACACCGCGCAGAATGAGGGCCAGAAGCATGAAGAGGATCGGCAGATAGAGCGCGGGCAGGATCGTGCCATAGGCGACCGGAAACACGCCATAAAGCGTGGCCCCGCCAAAGATCATCCAGGTTTCGTTACCGTCCCAGACAGGAGCGATGGTGTTGACCATGACATCGCGGTGATCCTTGCGATGCTCACCGAGAAACAGGATGCCGATGCCCAGATCGAACCCGTCCAGGCAGACATAGATGAAAATGGCCAGGGCGGCGAGGGTTGCCCAGATGATGGGCAACCAATAGGCGAGGGTGTTCATCGAGACGCTTACTCCGCCGGGTGATGAGAGATTTGGGTGATGCCAGCAGCACGATGCGGCTGATCACGCGGGGGTTCGTGCTCGTCCGTGCTGGGCTCCTTGGCGAAATCGCGCAGGAGAATGCCGATACCGGCAGTGAAGACGATGAAATAGACGATGACGAACGCCACCATCGATATCTCCATGTTCGGCAGCGTCACGGGGGATACGCTGTCGACCGTGCGAAGCAGCCCGTAGATCGTGAAAGGCTGGCGGCCGACTTCAGTGGTGACCCAGCCGCAAAGCAGGGCGATAAACCCGGCTGGCGTCATGAGCAGCGCGCCCCGCAGCAGGATCGGGTTGGTGTAGAACCCGCCTTTCCATCGCAGGAACAGCGAGAAGAAGCCGAGCAATGCCATGAGGCTGCCAAGGGCCACCATCACGCGGAAGGTGTAGAACACCACATACATCGGTGCGCGCTGGTCCTTGGGGAAATCCTTCAGACCCGGCACCTTGCCGTCGAGGCTGTGCGTCAGGATCAGCGAACCCACGAGCGGAATGCCGATCTTGTAGCGCGTTACCTCATGTTCCATGTCCGGTACGCCGAACAGCAGCTCAGGAGCGCGGCTCTCGGATTCCCAGTCGCCTTCCATAGCGGCGATCTTGGCAGGCTGATATTTCAGTGTGTTCAGGCCGTGGGCATCACCCGCCAGAATCTGGAGAGGCGCCACGATAGCGGCCATCCACATGGCCATCGAGAACATGACCTTGACCGCATCCGTGGGCGCGCGGTTCTGACGCTTGGCCTTGAGCAGATGCCATGCGCCGACACCGCCAACGATGAAGGCCACGCACAGGAAGGCGGCCAGCGCCATGTGCACCAGGCGGAACGGAAAGGACGGGTTGAAAACGATCGCAAACCAGTCAGCCGGCAGGAAGCGGCCTGTGGCAGCGTCGATCTTGTAGCCCTGCGGCGTCTGCATCCACGAGTTGGATGCCAGGATCCAGCTCATCGAAATAAGCGTGCCGATCGACACCATGCAGGTCGCGGCGAAATGCAGATGCTTGCCGACGCGATTGAGGCCGAACATCATCACGCCGAGGAAGCCCGCTTCGAGGAAGAAGGCGGTCATCACCTCATAGGCGAGCATCGGGCCGAGGATCGGCCCTGCTTTTTGCGAGAATTGCGACCAGTTGGTGCCGAACTCGTAGGACATCACCAGCCCTGAGACGACGCCCATGGCGAAGACGACCGAAAAGACGCGCAGCCAGTATTTGAAAAGGTCGAGATAGACGGGTTTGTCCGTCTTGAGCCAGAGGCCTTCGAGCACGGCCAGAAACGCGGCCAGGCCGATGGAGAAGGCTGGGAAAACGATATGAAATCCGACGGTAAACGCGAATTGCAATCGTGCGAGGAAGAGGGCACTCAAATCGGGCATTGCAGTGATCCGCGGCCATCAAGGCCAGTCGTGAAGGGGAATTGGAAACAGCCTACGCCATAAGGCGTCAGCTTCCCCTCCGGTTCATCGAGAATGCCCTGTTAATATCGCGAAGATGTGATTTTGCAATGAAATGTCATCCCTACCCACCGGAAAAGGCAGATCGAGCTGGTCCGGTATCCTTGCCGTTTGTTCATCGAGTGCCTTGAAGACCCCCGCATAAGCGGGGTCGGCGCGTAGCGATTCCGGGGCATGGGCAATTCCGTAACGAACAAAGCCCTGCAAGCCCGAGAGATGAGCCCAGAGTGTGCCCTCTCCGTCATGGGAGAGATTACCGCGCGCCATGCAGGAAAGAGGGCCAAGTTCGAAGGAGGCGGCCTGAATTAAATAGCGTCCATTTCCCATATCATGGGTCGATTGCGCTCCTGACTCGTGATCATCGCCCTTCAGCGCCGTGATGATCAGATGCAGGTTGCGAGGGGGCGGCAGCAGGGCAAGAAGCGTCCTGAGACGATTGTCTGACGAAGCTCGCATCGTGTCGGGCATGCTTGCGTCTGGCGTGACCCGGACAGGATCGGACGGGCCTTGCGTGAATTGCGGCAGCACCGTTTCGGCACGCAGCGCGGCCGCCCAGGCGGGGGAGTCCTGCCCGTTCTGGCTGCCGGGGATCAGTCGCGCCGTGAAACGCTGGAGTGAGAGCGCCTCGACCCCCTCGATGGGCAGCCCGGTGACCGTGACAGTTCCCGAACTCAGCGTCGTGGTGCGCGTCGAGGTCGAGAAACGGCCCTTTAGCGCGCCGGTCGTCAGCGTCAGGCGGTCGCCCAGCCTGAAGATCTGGGTGCCCTCGGCGTCGAGAGACAGAGAGAGGGGGCGAAACGGGCTTGTCGCAATGCTGATCTGTAAGCCTGCCCACAGACGGTTCTGCGGCCCGGTGAGCAACGGCCGCGTGAAGACGATCCGTGAGCCCCATGGGCGCCAGACGACGCGCTTCTCCTGCCAGGCGAGATGCCACCCCTCGGAGCTGAGCTGACTGGGCAGGGCGACAAGCTGTCGGTCGAGCCGGACGAGGCGCCATGAATCGGCCCCGATCGAGGCGAGTAGCAGAATCGTAACGGAAATCACGGCAAAGAAGAGGGGTTTTCTCACCGGAGTAAACCCCCGCCATTACTGCGCAAGCCAGGATCTCCACAGGCAGATTTCACACATCTTTTGAGAAAGAGCACAATTTATCCCCAGAGGTGAGACAGAGCTTGCAGCGTAAAGAAAAAGACTCTTCGACAGGGGGCTATGAAACCGCAAATGCCTGTGTTAGATGCCCCGACCGCTCGTTATTGCCGGGACAATACGGGGACAAAACCCAGGATTTAAGGCGATTGTCCCTTGACTCGCCTTCCGGCCCGCCAGATCAGGCACTTACGGAGCCGGATCGGGTTTCTCCCCAATCCATACCCCGCTTCTTCACAGGAAACTCTCCGGTCAGCGACCCGAGTCCACAGAGTTATCCACAGGTCTCGGCAATCCGTTTTCCACACAAAGCGTGTCCCAGGATTTGTAGATCGAATCGATCAGCGAGAGCCTTCCGGCATTAGCTGGAAGGGGAGCTCCGATAGCGACGACGATCGCGCCGGGGCGCATCATCCATCCTCGACGTGGCCAGTGCAGCCCGGAATTGGTGGCGACCGGAATGACCGGGGCGGCGGCCTGCTTGGCCAGGGCCACAATGCCCGGCTGTAGCGGCGCACGCTCGCCGGGCGGGGTGCGTGTGCCTTCCGGGAAGATGACGATCTGCCGTCCCTCGTCGAAATGAGCCTGTGTGGCCTTCATGAGCGCGCGCAGGGCCTTAGCCCCTGCGGCCCGCTCCACAGGCACCATGCCCGAGAGCAGCAGCATGGGGCCGATGAATGGAATTTTGGTAAGCTCTTGCTTGATGACATAGGCAGGACGCCTCGCCAAAATCATCCAGATGAAACCATCGAAATAGGCCTGATGCTGCGAGGCGATCAGGCAGGCACCCTCCGGCAGGTTCTCCGTGCCTGTGACACGCACGCTCACACCGCAGAAGAATTTCAGGCCCCAGAGCGTGAGCGATGACCAGAGCTGGGCATAGCGCAACGCCGCTTCATGGCGCCGAAGGGCGCGTATAGGCATTGCCCCAAGCCCCATCATCAGGGTCAGGATCACGAAATAGATGATGAAAAGAAGGGCGCGTATCCGGTTCATGAACTCCCCCAGTCCGGGCTCTCTATCCGATCGTCACCAGAGCCCTGTTCATGTGCTTTGGCTTGCAGGTCGGGCACCTGTCATCTGAGTAGGCACCCCGATCCGGCCGGTCGATTCTGTTTGATCCGAGAACCTCTAGAGCAACAGGCGCCCCTATGGAATTAGGCGCGGGGGTCTGGGTCGAATAAAGCCGCAATCTGTCGCGCCCTCGTCTGTAATCCCGTGGGCCGGTTCAGCCCGGCGGTGTCAGGTTGACGCCGCGTGACAGGCCGAGATGAGAGCCGATCCATTTCATGTATTCGTGGAACAGAAGCCGAAAGGTTGCACGATCCGGGCTGCGTCGCAGGGCAGGGGAGCGCACCGGATAGGGATGCAGGGCGAGATCGGGCGCAGCGCGATGCAGTTCGAGCATGGCGCGCCTGATATGATAGCCAGCCGTGACCACAAGCAGGGAATGGAGACCATTCTGCGCCGCCCATTCCGCTGTTTCCGAGCCATTGCCGATGGTCGAGACCGCTCTGCGCCCCAATGTGATGCGCGACGTCATGTCCGGGGTGAGGGCAATGGGGGCGTGCTCAGCGAGCTGTGCCAGAGTGGCGTGAGGCCCCACGCCTGAAATGAGCAGTTTTTTACCGACGCCCTTGTCGAGTAGCGACAGCGAGGCCTCTATCCTGTCGCGGCCGCCGGTCAGAGCGACGATACCGTCGCAATGGACCGGATCCGATATCGGATGAAGCGCATCGACACAGAACCACGCAAACCCCGCGCACCAAGAGAGGGCGAGAACGAGGATCAGGAAGGGTACGGCAAGCCAGAACTTCACGGTAGCCTCCGTAGCCACAGTCTCACGGTGTACTGGGCTACAGCGAAGCTCAGCAAGGCCACCAGAGCCGGCACGCATGCCAGAGACTGAAAGAGGGCTTGCGGCAGACTGGCCCAGACGGAGAGCCATTCCGAAACGCTCTGGGGCCAGAGGGAAAGCCCGGCGCTCTGCTGGTCCATGAAAGGCAGGATGAGCCGGTGCAGCACGGCGAGGGTTGCACTACCTAGGAGCGTGCCGAGCGCGCCGCCAGCAAGACCGAGCCCTGCGCTGCGCCAGGCGATGCGCCGCGCAATGAGACTGTCACGCGCGCCCAAGCCATGCAGGATCTCGATCGTGCGCCTTCTGGCGATCAGTGTCATGCGCACCGAGAGCGTCGTTACCCCGGCTGTGGCGAAGCCGGCAAGGAGCACGGCCAGCCAGGCGCAAGCCTGGAGACTCCGGCCCAGAAGAGTCAGCCGCTCGCCCCATTTGGCATTTTCCTCCAGAATCGCCGAAGGGGCGACCGTGTCGAGTATGGCGGGCAGGTCGGTCGCAGGCGCTCCGTTCTTTCGCGTTACGGCGAGTACGACTGGGAGATCGGAAAGCTCACCCTGCATCGCCCCGAGCCATGGTCGCAGAATGGCCCGTATCTGTGCCTCTGGCAGGGTGTCGACCGTTGCAATGCCCGGATCGCTGCGCAGAACGGCACTCAGCTTGTTCGCGGTTTCTCCGGCATCACCGGTGAAGTCGGGTATTTCGATCGTGACGTGCTGAGCGGCGCCATTTTCCCACTCACGCGAGAGGCTGCGTGCGGCGTTCCAGCCTCCGAGCGCCAGGGCCGCGATGGCCGCAACGGCGGCAATGACAGGAAGCAGCCCATGGTCGCGCCTGCTGAGATGTAGGCCATCGGGCAAAGTTCGGCTCATCGCGGCGTGATCCCCGCAAGGCGCCCGTTTTTCAGCGCGATGCTGGGATAGTCTACAGCACGAAGCAGGGCTTCATTATGTGTTGCGACAACGACAGTCGTGCCTGACCGGCTCAAGGCCTGCAGGGCTTCGACAAGTTGCCAGCTCTGCCCTTCGGCGAGCGCGTTCGTCGGCTCATCGGCCAGAAGAAGGGAGGGACGCATGACGAGGGCACGCGCGATGGCAACGCGCTGACGCTCGCCGCCCGAAAGCTGGTCGGGCAAGGCGTTCTTCTTGCTGCCCAGGCCGAGCCAGTCGAGAATGGACAGGATTTCCGCCTCGATCGTCTCACGCGTACCGCCCGCGAGTCGTAGGGGGAGAGCGATATTGTCGAAAACATCCAGTTCGGAGAGAAGGCGAAGATCCTGAGGAATAAAGCCGATTTTCTGTCGCAGCAGAGCACGTTGCCGCCGCTTGGCGGTCCTGATGTCGACACCCAGCAGCTCTACCTGCCCCTCATCGGGCAGGGATTCCAGATGCATCAGCCGTAGGAGGCTCGATTTGCCCGCGCCTGAGGGACCGGTCAGCCAGTGGAAACTGCCCTGAGGAATATCGAGGGTGATTCCTTCGAGAACCGGGCGCCCCTGGGCGCGTCGGCCCCTTTCATGGCGGTAACTGACATTGCGAAACCGGATCATGAACGCCCCTGGATCATGAACGCCTTGGGTGAGGAATTACATATTCCTTGCGGCGACGGCAGAGATCGTCGCGCCGACTGCCGCGATGGCCATCAGGAGAAAGCCGTCGAAAATCAGCCCGCCGGGTGTCATGACGTGGCTGCCGATCGTCAGGTGGTCCGGGATGCTGCCGACCACATGATTCATGACATCCTGAGCCTGCGGATCGCTCGAGGCGCTGCCCGTCGTGATGGCAGAAAGCGCACGGGGCAGG
Organism: Asaia sp. BMEF1; assembly: GCF_051628905.1. Taxonomy (GTDB): domain Bacteria; phylum Pseudomonadota; class Alphaproteobacteria; order Acetobacterales; family Acetobacteraceae; genus Asaia. Next base: position 3,085,315 of record NZ_CP157575.1, read on the forward strand.
GCCATCCAGCCAATGCCGATGACGAGGCAGAGCGGTGCCAGGACCTCTGCAACCTGCTGGGCAAAATAAAAGGCGAAATGGCAGATTGCCCAGAACGTGGTGCCGATGAAACCGGGTCCGGTAGACTTGCGGGTCTCACGATCATCGCTTGCCTGGGCCAGACGTGACAGGGAAGGGCGGGATGGAGCTTCCATGGGGCGCTTTCAGCTTGTCGTAACGGGCACGGGAAAAAAGGCGTCCAGTCGGAGCTGGCCACGTTGTCTGTCGTTGAGGTAGCTGCCAGCGCGACGAAATGCAATGATTGGGAAAAGCCGATCCCGATAATCACCCATTCCGGAGCTTGAACGGTTACAGTCGTTCCTTGAGGCGTGTATGATATGATGGACCCCGATACTGAATGACCCCTCCCGACGCGCAACTTCCTCTCATCCTGATTGTCGAGGAATCGGACAGCCAGGCCCAGGCTCTTATCGCCTTACTCGATGATGCGGGGTTTGCCGTGCGTCGCGTGGCGAGTGGCGAAGAGGCGCTTTCCTGCCTCGATGACGGACTGCCGGACCTGGTCGTCTCCGACTATCATCTGCCGGGAATGAATGGCGGTCAGATGGCCCGTCAGTTCCGCATGAATGCCCAGACTCGCTCGATCCCCATCCTGATGCTTACCGAAGACGTGGCGCCGGGTCTCGAGCGCGAGGGGCTCGAGAGCGGGGCGGATGCCTATATCTCGAAATCGGCTCATCCCGACCTGCTTGTGCTGCGAATTCGGGCCTTGCTTCGTGAAGGGTCCGATTTCCTCCAGGCCGAAGAGGCCGGGCGTTTCCGGCGCGCGCGCATCGTCATCGTGACCAGTCCGAGAAGCGATGATTGCGAAGAAGATATCAGTGAGAACGCCAATTGGGCGCGTGATGCGTCAGGCGCCTCTCTAGGCGAATTACTCTGGCGGGACGGGCATACGGTCACCACTGTCACCGCGTCGAGCGAGTTGATCAATGGTGCATGGCTTGGCGGGGAGGAAGGGCCGGATTGTCTCGTGCTCGATCTCACCTCACGCCTGCTGGACGGTGTCAACTTCTGCAGACGCTTGGATGCGCGCCGTCAGGACGTTCTCGAAGCGGGCGGAACGTCCTTTCGTATTCTGGGGATTGTCGATGCAGACAGGTTCCGTCGTCACTCTGCGGCTGATCTGTTCGATGCCGGGCTCGATGACCTCGTGCCGAGCGATATCGCGCCGGATGTGCTTGCCCTGCGGATCAGGGTGCTGGTGCGGCGCAAACTGGCGCAGGACGAAATCAGACAGCAGGAAATCAAGCGTCAGGTGCGCGAAGTCGCCTTGCAGACGGCTCAGAGCGAGGCGCGCGCGATTGCTGCCAAGGCGGCCATGGCCGAGGCGCTCGCTCATGCGAATGCCGAGCTTGCCGACGCCAATGCCCGGCTGATCGAAACCCAGGCCAAGCTCGTGCAGACCGCCAAGATGGCGTCGCTCGGTGAGCTGGTGGCCGGTATCGCACACGAGATCAACAACCCGCTCGCGTTTACGCTGGCGCATGAGGAGACGATTGCGCGCGCCTTGCGCAAGCTGATCGAGACGGAGGGGCCGCTTCAGCCGTCCCAGCTTGCTTTGCTCGAAAAATGCTCGAACCGTATCGGAGCGATGCGTCTGGGCCTCCAACGCATCCAGAATCTTGTGTTGAGCCTGCGCCGCTTTTCGCGTCTCGATGAAAGCGCGTTTCAGGATACGGATGTGGTCGAGGCAATCGACACGGCGCTGGCGCTCCTCGCCCATAAATTCGGGCGTGAGATCACGGTCGAGCGGCATCTGATGGCGCCGCGTATGCTGGTCTGTCAGCCTGCGCTGCTGCATCAGGTTGTCATGAATATTGTCAGTAATGCTGCCGATGCCATCCGGTCACGCGCTGAGGTCGAAGGGCTGGAGCCGGGGGCACCGAGTGGCAAGATCGTTATCGAGACAGTGCTCCGGCAGAATGAAAATGGGGCGAATTACGTGATCAGCGTGGCCGATGACGGTCCCGGTGTGCCACCCGATTTGCGCGCCAGGGTCTTTGAGCCTTTCTTTACTACCAAGCCGGTAGGAATGGGCACAGGCCTCGGACTGGCAATTGCCTATGGTGTGATCGAGGCTCATGGAGGCTCGATTGATATTGAAGATGCCAATCTCAGCGGCGGTCAGGGGGTAGGGGCGTGTTTCACACTTTCCGTTCCCGTCAGACTGACCCCGACTGGCCCGGTTACGATAGGACGCAGCGCATGAAACGCACAGAGATGTCTGTCCCTTACGGGCGCAGCCGCATTCTCATCGTCGATGACGAGGCAGAAATCCTCGTCGCGCTGACCGATCTGCTGGAAGACGAATTCGATATCCTGTCGAGTACGGACCCCGTCGAGGCGCTAGGCTTTCTGAAAAAATCGCCCGATATCGCCGTTATCGTCTCCGATCAGCGCATGCCGAACATGACGGGCGATGTGCTGCTGAGCAAAGCGCGCGAGTTTTCCGATGCGCGGGGCATTCTGCTGACCGGCTACGCCGATCTGGCGGCTGTGGTTGCCGCTCTTAATCAGGGCCGTATTCAGTTTTACGCTCATAAGCCTTGGGAGTCGGACTCTTTGCGCGCCATGGTGCGCGAGGTGGCTGCCCATCACCGGCTGGAGCGCGCGTTGATGACCGAGCGCGTGTTGCTGCACGGCGCGTTGGAATCCGTGCCGATGAATGTCGTTTTCTCGGAAGCGGATGGCACGGTGCTGCGCCATAATTTCGATGTGGACGCGCCGCTCAATGCCAGGGGCGATATCGAGGAAGACACGCTTTTCGATGAAGCGCTACGTCCCGATATCACAGCCATGCGTGAAGAGACCAAGGAGCATGGGGAGGTCATGCGCCTCGTCTCCGAAATCACGCCGGGCGGCACGCGCTGGCACGAGATTTCGCGGCAGACTCTACCATGGCCGCGTAATGCGTCTGGCGTGCCGTATCCCGCTGCCCAACGCTGGCAGCTTAGTCTCGACCGTGACGTTACCGAGCGTCTCGCCATGGAAGAACGCCTGCGTCAGGATGACAAGATGCATGCGCTTGGCACGCTGGCAGGCGGCATCGCGCATGATTTCAACAATCTGCTGACTGCCATGCTGGGCTCGCTCGAATTGCTTCAGGACATGACACCGGCAAGTGATCCGATGGTGACGAAGCTTTTCGACAATGCCCTCGACTCCGCGCGGCGCGGCACTGTGTTGACGCGGCGTCTTCTGGAGTTCGGTCGGCCCAAACCAGTGGCGCTCAAGCCGGTCGATCTGGTCGAGCTGATCTGGAATATGCGCGATCTGATCGTGCAGAGTCTGAACCGAACCAGTGATCTGCGTGGCGAGACAGGAAGGTGCGTGCTGGATCTTGACGCCGTTCCGCGCGAATTACAGGTCGCACCGGTGCTGAGCGATTCGGGGCAGCTCGAAATGGCGCTGCTCAATCTCTGTATCAATGCCCGTGACGCGATGCCCCGGGGCGGGTCGATTGCCATCCGTCTGTCGAGCGAGACCAATGTGGTCGGTGCTCCCTGTGTCATCCTCACGGTGGAAGATCAGGGCTGCGGAATGCCGCCAGAAGTGGTGCGTCGCATTTTCGAGCCCTTCTTTACTACCAAAGGGCTCGGCAGTGGAACGGGACTGGGTCTTTCGACGATCTATGGCTTCTTGCAGCGCAGCGGTGGCGACATCCGCGTCGAAAGTGTGCCGGATGAAGGCACGAGCATGATCCTGACCCTCCCCGTTTGCTCCTTCGAGAGAGAGGAGGATTCGGCTCCCAGCAGCGAGGGCGCGCAGCCTATAGGGCCCTTGCGTATCCTGCTTGCAGATGACGAGCCCGGGGTACGACTCGTGACCGAGCAGTTTCTGACGCAGGATGGTCATCAGGTTGTCAGCGTTCCCGATGGCGCCGATGTGATCAGTCATCTCGAAACGGGCGAGGCGGTCGATCTGGTCGTGCTCGATCTGCTCATGCCGGGTATGGGCGGGCGCGAATGCGGGCTGATCGTGGCCGCGCGCTACCCCGAAATGCCGGTGCTTTACGTCAGCGGCTATGCAGATCCGCAAAATCTGCCTGCGCAGGCCTTCGTTCTGGGCAAGCCCTTCACGCCACAGGAGTTGCGCGAGGCGATCTGCGCCACGATGCGCAAGCGAGGCTGAGCCGCAGCGCAAGGCAAGCCATGATGGCCACGTCGTCAGGCAGGATTTCGATCTTGTCTGATGGCGCATACCGCTTATGTGAAGAGACATGCAGAACTCTTCTTCTCCTCATGATCCTGTCGGTTGGCATGGCACCACCATCCTCTGTGTTCGTCGCGACGGTCAGGTGGCCATGGCGGGTGACGGGCAGGTGACGCTCGGGCAGACCGTCATCAAGGCCAATGCCCGCAAGGTGCGGCGCATTGGCCCTAAAGGCGCCATCCTTGCCGGTTTTGCCGGGGCTACTGCCGATGCCTTCACGCTGCTCGAACGTCTGGAGGCCAAGCTTGAGCGCTACCCGGACCAGCTCGAGCGCGCTTGTGTCGATCTGGCCAAAGACTGGCGCACCGATCGCTATCTGCGTCGGCTCGAAGCCATGATGGCCGTGGCCGATGCGCATCGCTCCTTTACCCTGACCGGCAATGGCGACGTTCTGGAGCCCGAAGACGGCATTATCGCCATCGGTTCCGGTGGAAATTATGCCCTTTCCGCCGCGCGCGCGCTGATCGATATCGAGGGGCTGACGGCAGAAGATGTGGCCCGCAAGGCCATGAAGATTGCAGGCGATATCTGCGTTTACACCAACCACTCCGTTCGGGTGGAACTGCTCGGCGGGGAGTCGCTGTAATGGAAATTCCGAATTATTCACCGCGCGAAATTGTCTCCGAACTCGATCGCTTCATCATCGGTCAGAACGAGGCCAAGCGGGCTGTGGCCATTGCCATGCGCAATCGCTGGCGCCGGGCGCAGCTGCCGGATGGCTTGCGCGAAGAGGTCGTGCCTAAGAATATTCTGATGATCGGCCCGACTGGGTGCGGCAAGACGGAAATCGCCCGTCGTCTGGCCCGTCTGGCGCAATCGCCTTTTCTCAAGGTGGAGGCTACGAAATTCACCGAGGTCGGCTATGTCGGTCGCGACGTGGAATCGATCGTGCGCGATCTGGTCGAGGTGTCGCTCACCATGCTGCGCGAGGCGCGCCGCAAGGATGTGAATGCCAAGGCCGAGCTGGGTGCCGAGGCGCGGCTTGTAGACGCGCTCACTGGGGAGGGAGCCTCGGCAGACACCAAGACCAAGTTCCGTCAGATGCTGCGCAATGGCGAACTCGAAGAAAAGGAGATCGAGATTCAGGTCGGCCGCGAGGCGAGCCCCGGTGATATGCCGGATATGGCGGGTGGTACCGTCATGAATGCCGCAGCGTTCGGCGATCTGATGAAGAATCTGATGAATCGTTCGCCCCAGAAGCGTCGTCTGACCATCGCTGCAGCGCGCCTGCTGCTGATCCGTGAGGAGGCCGACCGGCTGATCGATAACGATGCCCTGACGCAGGATGCCGTGCGCCATGCGCAGGATCATGGCATCGTCTTTCTCGATGAGATCGACAAGGTCTGCGCGCGCTCGGGTGAGGGCGGGGGACGCAGCGGTGATATTTCACGAGAGGGCGTGCAGCGCGATCTGTTGCCGCTGATCGAGGGTACTACCGTCACGACCAAATATGGCCCCGTAAAGACTGACCATATCCTCTTCATCGCCTCGGGGGCATTCCATCTGGCGAAGCCCTCGGATCTCTTGCCCGAATTGCAGGGCCGTCTGCCGATCCGGGTGGAACTGGCAGGCCTCACGCGTGACGATCTCAAGCGTATCTTGCTGGAACCGGAGCATTCGCTGCTCAAGCAATATGTATCGCTGCTAGGCACGGAGAACGTTACGCTCATTTTCGAAGATGGGGCGGTCGAGGCGATGGCCGAACTCGCCGCGGACATCAATGAGCGCGTCGAAAATATCGGTGCCAGACGTCTGGCGACAGTGATGGAGCGCCTGCTGGAAGATATCTCTTTTCGTGCTTCCGATCGTGGTGGCGAAACGATTACCGTCACGGCGCTTGACGTTCAGGAGCGTGTGGCCCCCCTTGCGAGCAAGGGCGATCTCAGCAGGTTCATTCTGTGAGCGGCGCGGTATCCGCACCTTGGGTGCAGCCGGTTGACGGGTCGGCAGAAGAGGCAATTGCCGCGATCAGCGACGAACTGGCCATGTTCGATGACTGGATGGACCGCTACGAATACATCATCGAGATGGGCCGTGGTCTGCCTGCCTTTCCGACGGAGTGGCAGAACGACGCGCATCGCGTGCCGGGCTGTCAGAGCCAGGTCTGGCTCGAAGCGCATGAGTCGGACGGCGCCCTGTTTTTTGCCGGGGCCTCTGACGCGGCCATCGTCAGCGGATTGGTCGCGCTGTTGCTGCGTGTCTATTCAGGGCGCAGCAAGCAGGAAATCGAGGCAACCGACCCGAAATTTCTGCATGACTTCGGTCTGGTCAAGGCGCTCTCGACCAATCGAGGGAATGGCGTCGAGGCGATGGCGCAGGCCATCCGTGCTCGTGCCCGTGCCTGAACGAAAAAGACCCGGCTTTGCCGGGTCTTTGCGTTTCTGGTCTGTCGATCAGATCTGCTGAGTCGTCTCAGTTCTTGCCGGGCGCACCTTCGGCGGGCGTTGCCGCTGGGGTTTTTGGGGCGTCGTCCTTCGGTGCGGTATCGGCCTTGCACTTCATGAACTTGCCCTTTGCGTCGCGGCACTTCTCGGCCTTGGGTTTTTCGCATTTAGTGAATTTGCCGGTTGTGGCGTCACGGCAGGGTTTGGCATAGGCGGCTGGCGCAGCCGTTGCGCCGAGCAGGAGTGTCAGGGCAAGAAAACCGCGGAGCATGGCTCATTTCCTTTGTTTGAGAGTATTGCAACACTCTGACATTATGTTCGCCGGTGCAAGGGTTTTTGCCCCTTTCCCCTGGGTGTCGCTCTCTCTTCACAGGCCACAAAAAAACCCGCCGTGAGGCGGGTTTTTCCGTCGATCTGATGAACCGGATCAGTTCGGCAGGGCATAGGCGATGACGTAATCGCCCATCTTGGTGCCGAAGGAGCCGTGTCCGCCAGCATAGGTCACGATGTACTGCTTGCCATTGGCAGAGTAGCTCATCGGGGTGGACTGGCCACCGGCGGGCAGGCGGTCCTGCCAGAGCGTCTTGCCGGTCGTGACATCATAGGCACGGATGTAGAAATCCAGCGTCGAGGTCAGGAAGGCAACGTTGCCAGCCGTCGTGAGCGGGCCACCGAGGCTCGGCACGCCGATCTTCAGGGGCGGCAGCTGTACGGGCAGCGAGCTGTTGTACAGGCTGTCGCGCAGAGTGCCGTTACGATGCTGCCAGATCACCTTGTTGGTGCGCAGATCGATACCGGCCATGTAGCCCCAGGGCGGACGCTTGCAGGGGATGGGCAGGCCGATCTTGGTGGTGATCGGGTTCAGGAACGGGCTGAGCATGACGGCGTAAGGCGCGCCATAGTTATGCTGCAGACCGGTTTCGCCACCAGAGCCCTTGCGGTTGCCATCTTCCGGCCAGAGCGGGTTGCCCGGACCACGAGGTACCAGCTTCGACACGAAGGGCAGGGCGATCGGGTTGGAGATCGCGATCTGACGCTGAGGATCGACGGCCAGGCCGCCCCACTCGAAGATACCCAGATTGCCCGGGAAGATCAGCGAGCCACGCTCGGACGGCGGGGTAAAAGTGCCCTTGTAGTCGAGCTGATGGAAGGCAACGCGGCAGATCAGCTGATCGAACACGGTGCCACCCCACATGTCCTTACCCGTCAGCAATGCCTTCGGACGAAGGGTCAGATCGGAGAAAGGCTGAGTCGGCGCGACATGATCGCCCTTGGCAGCGCCCTGCGGCACGGGCAGCTCAGGAGCGCCCACGATCAGCTTGCCGTCACGACGGTCGAGCACGAACACGTTGCCCGTCTTGGCCGGTGCGTAGATGGCCGGAACGACCGTGCCGTCCTTCTGCGTGATGTCGACGAGGCTCATCTGCGAGGGCAGATCCATGTCCCACAGATCGTGGTGAACGGTCTGATAGCTCCAGGCAAGCTTGCCGGTATCGGCATGGAGGGCCAGAATCGCCGAGGCATAACGCTCTGCATCCGGGGTGCGGTTGCCGCCCCACTGATCCGGGGTCTGCACACCGGTCGGGATATAGATCAGGCCGAGATTGGCGTCATAAGACGCAGTGATCCACGAATTTGGCGAGTTGGCGACGTATTTGTGGTCGTCACTCGGCATCTGGTTCGGATCGGGGTTCGAGGTGTCGAACACCCAGACCAGCTTGCCCGTGAACAGATCGAAGGCGCGCGTCACACCGGAGGGTTCCTTGGTAGAACCGTTATCGGTGACGGCACCCGAGATGATCACGAGCTTGTCGGTCACGACCGGCGGGGAAGTCGGCTCGTAGCCGCCCACGTGGTCATAGGGCATATAGGGCGTGCGCAGATCGATTTCGCCATTCTTGCCGAAGCTCGGGCAGGCTTTGCCGGTCTGGGCATCGACAGCGAACAGGCGACCGTCATTGACGGGCAGGAACAGGCGCTCATGGCATTCATCCGGGGCAGGCGTGCCATCGGAGGTCACGGCGCTGGCGTCGGATTTATGATAGGTAACACCGCGGCAGGTCAGATGCTGAAAGCCCGGATTGACATAGAGATGGGGGTCGAACACCCATTTCGTCTTGCCGGTCGCGCCATCGACAGCCCAGAGCTTCTGGTGAAGCGAGCAGAAATACAGCGTGCCATCGATAGCCAGCGGCGTGGCTTCGTTGGTGGCTTCACCCGGATCGTTCGGCCCCTTGAGGTCGCCCGTACGCATCGTCCAGGCAACCTTGAGCTTGCTCACATTGTCTGAAGTGATCTGCGTCAGCGGTGAGAAGCGATCGCCATACTGGGTGCGGCCATAGGCCTGCCAGTCGCCATCGGGAACCTGCGACGCGTCGCTGCCTGCGGCAGCGATCTTGTCTGTAGGCAGGTTGCCTTCCTTGTCGCTCGGGTCCTGCACGAACGCGACGATCACGACGATCAGGGCGAGAAGTACGCTGCCGGCGAGGGGGAAGGTGGCAAGGCGGCTCGTGGTGATCTGCCGGCTGACGAAGGGCAGAAGCAGCCAGATGCCGAGAATGACGATGACGTCGCCACGGGGGACAAGGGACCAGAAATCGATGCCGATTTCGCCGATTGCCCAGGCAAGGGAGCCGAGGATGATGAGGGTGTAGAGCCAGAAAGCCGCGGGGCGGCCCGTCCAGACAAGATAGGCGGTGGCCAGAAGGGCGATACCGCAGACTGCATAATAAGGGGTGTCGCCATAGCTCAGGAGCCAGACACCGCCGAGTGTCAGATATATGCCACAAAGGGCAAATATCACGGCGGTGAGGGCTGCCCAGAACCGCGGCCGGGAAACCGTGTTCATGCGTCGTCCTATATGAGGTTTCGTGGTCGGAAACGTTGTGAAAAGAGACCGCGTGGAAAAAGGCGCAAATGTTGATCTACGTCAAGAACGTCCCACATTATGGTTAAGGTCCCATCTAACCTAAAGTAAATGTTTATGCGCGTTAAAATGGGTTGTGTAGGGGCAAGTTATCCTATAGGTGCCCCCTTTCGAACGCGCGTCCAGGCGATGGTAGGGCATGCCTGGCCGCTTGGTGGTGGTTGCGAGTGATCGCGACGAGCCGCCTGATATGTCGAGAGGAGAACGAAATGCCCAAGATGAAGACCAAATCGTCGGTCAAGAAGCGGTTCAAGATCACCGCGACCGGCAAGGTGATGTGCGGTCCCGGCAACAAGCGCCATGGCCTCATCAACCGTCCGCAGAAAATGAAGCGCACCAATCGCGGCCCGCAGACCATGACGGACATGGATGCGAAGACCGTGAAGCAGTGGGCCCCCTACGGACTGGCTTGAGGAGCAATATAAATGGCACGTGTTAAGCGCGGCGTAACGACGCACGCCCGTCACAAGAAGGTTCTGGATCTCGCCAAGGGTTACCGCGGCCGGTCTTCCACCAATTATCGTATCGCTCTTGAGCGCGTCGAGAAGGCTCTTCGTTATGCCTATCGCGACCGTCGCAACAAGAAGCGCGATTTCCGCGCTCTGTGGATTCAGCGTATCAACGCTGCCGTTCGCGAGCAGGGTCTGACCTACAGCAAGTTCATCAACGGTCTTGCAAAGGCTGGCATCGAAATCGACCGCAAGGTTCTGGCCGCCATCGCATTCGATGACGCTGCGACCTTCGCCGAAATCGTGAAGCTGGCGCAGATGGCCCTTGAGCAGCCTGCTCAGGAGCAGACGGCTCAGGCCTGATCTGCCGCTTCTCGGTTTTGCCGATTTGCAGATTTGATAGAAAACGGGCCGTCCTGTATCAGGACGGCCCGTTTTCTTTTTTGACGGTACCACCAGACGAACGATGGGACAGGCAGTGATGGGCGATGATCTGGAAGCGCTGAGAAGCGAAACTCTCGAAGCGTTGGCGCAGGCGCAGGATCACGCCGCCTGGGATGCCATTCGTGTCGGTGTGCTAGGCAAATCGGGCCGTTTGACCCGGCTGCTCAAGGAGTTGGGCAAGATGAGCCCCGAAGAGCGCAAGGAACGCGGCCAGGCGCTTAATCGCCTGCGTGATGCGCTCAATGGTGCTGTCGAGCAGCGCGGCCAGGAAATTGCCGAGGCCGCCCTCGAATCGCGTCTGAAATCCGAACAGGTCGATGTGACCCTGCCAGCCCCAGCGACTCCGCTCGGTCTGATCCACCCTATCAGCCGTACCATCGAGGAAATGACGGCTATTTTTGGCGCGATGGGCTTCAGCGTTGCCGAGGGGCCGGATATCGAGTCCCAGTGGCATAATTTCTCGGCGCTCAATACGCCAGATCACCACCCGGCGCGCACCGAGCACGATACGTTCTATCTTCCCGGCACGCATGAAGACGCCCCTGCGCGCGTTCTGCGTACCCAGACATCGGGCGTGCAGATTCGCACCATGCTGACGCAGGAGCCGCCGATCCGCATCATTGCGCCGGGCCGCACCTATCGCGCCGATCACGATGCCACCCACTCACCGATGTTCCATCAATGTGAAGGGCTTGTCATCGACAAGGGCATTACGCTCGGCCATCTCAAGGGCTGCCTTATCGAGTTCCTGCGCGTGTTTTTCGACAAGCCGAATCTGCCCGTGCGTTTTCGCGCGTCCTACTTCCCGTTCACCGAGCCTTCAATGGAGGTCGATATCGGCTGGTCACGCCAGACGGGCGAGATCGGCGGAGGCACCGACTGGCTTGAGGTTCTGGGCTCGGGCATGGTGCATCCGCGCGTTCTTGCCAATTGCGGCCTCGACCCTGCGGTCTGGCAGGGCTTTGCCTTCGGCATGGGCATCGAGCGTCTCACGATGCTCAAGAACGGTATCCCCGATCTGCGCTCTTTCTATGAGAGCGATCTGAGATGGCTGCGCCATTACGGCTTCTCCTCCCTGTCTTCCGTCAGCCTCGCGGAAGGAGTCTGAAACCATGAAGTTCACCCTTTCCTGGCTGCGTGAGCATCTCGATTTCACGGCCTCGCTCGACGAGATCGTGAGCGCTCTCAATACGATCGGCCTTGAGGTCGAGAGCGTCGAGAACCCGGCTGACAGCCTGCGCGGCTTTCGCGTGGCGAAAATTCTTGAAGCCCATCGTCATCCCGATGCCGACCGTCTTCAGGTATGCACCGTGGCGGCAGGGGGCGATTATGAGAAGGTGCAGGTCGTGTGCGGCGCGCCGAACGCGCGCACCGGGCTGCATGTGATCTTCGCCCCACCGGGTACCTATATTCCCGGCAGCGACATCACCATCAAGGCAGGCAAGATTCGCGGTCAGGAGAGCGGCGGCATGCTGTGCTCGCTGCGCGAACTGGGCCTTGGTGCCGAGTCCGACGGCATTGCCGAGTTGCCTGAAACGGTGGTGCTCGGTCAGGCCTATGCCGATTATGCGAGGCTCGACGATCCGGTGATCGATATCTCGATCACGCCGAATCGTGGTGACGCGCTGAGTGTGCGCGGTATTGCGCGCGATCTGGCGGCTTTCGGCCTCGGTCATCTCAAACCCTGGCTTGTGGACACGGTTGAGGGGCGTTTTCCTTCACCGATTTCATGGAATATTCAGTATGAGGCGGCTTGTCCCTTCGTCGCCGGGCGTCTGGTGCGTGGTGTCAGGAACGGCCCGAGCCCCGACTGGCTGCGCCAGAGGCTGGAATCGATCGGGCTGAAGCCCATCAGCGCGCTGGTCGATATCACCAATTTCCTTACCTTCGATCTGGGGCGCCCGCTCCATGTGTTTGACGCGGCGAAGATCAGCGGAACGAGTCTGTCGCTCACGCGGGCGGCACGTGAGACCTTCCGCGCGCTTGACGGGCGCGACCTCGTTCTTGGCACCGATGATCTCGTCATTGTCGATCAGGCAGGGGTCCAGTCTCTGGCCGGGCTGATCGGCGGCGAGGCAACGGGCGTTTCTGATGAGACTGTCGATGTGTTCATCGAAGCGGCCCTGTTCGACCCCGTGCGTATCGCACTGACCGGGCGTCGACTGGCCGTCCACACCGATGCGCGGCAGCGTTTCGAACGTGGGATCGATCCGGCACTGGCTCTTTCCGGGCTTGAGGCGGCTACGCGTCTCGTTCTCTCGCTTTGCGGTGGCGAGGCCAGTGACGTCACAAGTGCTGGGAGCGTGCCCGACTGGCAGCGTGAGGCCTGGCTGCGTTTCGAGCGTCTCGAAAGCCTCGGTGGGGCGCAGATAGAGTCCGATGAAGCTGTGCGCATTCTCGAGCATCTCGGCTTCGAGGTGAAGGAACGTGACGAGGCCCGTGCCCGTTTTGCGGTGCCGTCCTGGCGTAACGATGTGGCAATGGGCGTGACCCTCGATCAGGCGCCGCATCTCGACCCAAATCAGGCACAGAGCGCGGCGGCTTCAGTCCACGCGATCGAGGCAGAAAACGACCTGATCGAGGAAGTGCTGCGTATCCACGGTCTGGATTCGATCCCGCCGCAGGCTCTGCCTCAGAAGACGGCCATCGCTGGCCCTGCTTTGACGCCAGCACAGAAGCGTCTTGGTGACCTGCGTCGTCTTTGCGCGATGCGTGGCCTTGTCGAGACGGTCGGTTTCTCTTTCGTCTCGCATGAAGATGCGCTTTTGTTCGGTGGCGCCCCGGAGGGTTTGCGCCTGCTGAACCCGATTGCGTCGGACCTCAACCAGATGCGCCCGACGCCTCTGGTCAATCTCGTGCGCGCCTGGCAGCGCAATGCGGCGCGTGGCTTCGCCGACGCAGCACTTTTCGAGATTGGACCGTCCTTTCATGCCGATGGTCAGAAGCTGCTGCTTGCCGGGCTTCGAGGCGGTGAAACGCCACGGCGCCCCGGTGTGCGGGCTCAGGCCAGAACGCTCTGGGACACGAAGGCCGATCTGATGGCGGCGCTGGAGGCGCTCAAGCTTCCCGCCGAGGCCCTGAGCATCACGGCCGATGCGCCGGGCTATTATCACCCCGGTCGCTCGGGTGTCGTACGTCAGGGGCCGAAAATGGTTCTCGGCTTCTTCGGCGAGCTTCACCCCCGTGTCACGCGGGCAATGGGGATCGACGGAACGTTGGTCGCGTTCGAGATCTTGCTCGATGCCGTGCCGCTGCCCAAGGTGAAGCGTCGTCAGGCACCGGTTCTGTCGGCTTTCCAGCCGATCGGGCGCGATTTTGCCTTCCTCGTTTCGCCCGGAGTCGAAGCACAGGCTGTGCTGAAGGCGGCGCGCGGTGCCGAGCGGACGCTCATTACCGATGTCAGCCTCTTCGATGTTTACGAAGGGGCGCCGCTTGAGGCTGGGCATCGTTCGCTCGGTATCGAGGTGACGCTCCAACCGGTCAAGGCCAGCCTGACCGATGAAGAGATCGAGGCCGTTTCCGAGAAAATCATCGCTGCTGTTGCCAAGGCAACCGGCGCAACCCTGAGGCGCTGAACGCTCATGCCCCAATCAGCCATCGCTCCTCGTGTCATCTGGCTTCTGGCAGGTGAGGCCAGCGGCGATGTGCTGGGGGCACATCTCATGCAGGCCCTTCATGCGCGTGATCCTCATCTGATTTTCGTCGGAATCGGCGGTCCACGTATGGAGGCCCTGGGGCTCAACAGCCTGTTTCCCATGCGTGATCTGGCTGTCATGGGGCTGGTGGAGGTGTTGCCGCGTATCCGGCAGCTTTCCCAGCGTCTCAATGAAGCGGTCAATGACGTGGTGCTGCGTCAGCCGGACATGATCGTCACGATCGACTCTCCTGGCTTTGCGCTACGGTTTCTCAAGCGACTGCGTGACCAGAACGTCCCGAAGATCCATTATGTCGGCCCTCAGGTCTGGGCCTGGCATGAGAAACGCGTACACAGTTTTCCCGAACTCTGGGACAGGCTGCTCTGCCTTCTGCCTTTTGAGGTCGAATGGTTCGCCGAGCGTGGGGTCGCGGTCGATTTCGTTGGTCATCCCGTGCTGCAATCAGGCGCCGATCAGGGCGATGCAAAGCGCTTCAGGCTGCGTCACGGGCTGAGCGCGCAAGCGCCTGTGCTGATTCTGATGCCGGGTAGCCGCCGGTCGGAAGTGCCGCGTCTTTTGCCTGTTTATGGCAAAATGCTGTCTCTGCTGCAGAAACGTCTGCCGGATATATGCCCGGTGCTGCCGCTTTCCCCACTCGTCGCCCAGACGGTCAAGGCCGCGGTGGCAAAATGGCCGGTCAAGCCGATCATCGTGACCGAGTTGCATGACAAGCATGATGCCTTTGCCGCAGCGGGCGCCGCGCTGACGAAATCGGGCACCTCGACGCTCGAACTTGCCTTGGCTCATGTGCCCATGGCTGTTGCCTATCGCGTCAATCCGGTAACAGCGTTCATGGCGCGCCGTATGATCAAGGTGAAATATGTCGCCATGGTCAATCTCCTCGCCGGGCGCGAAGTCGTGCCCGAACTGCTTCAGGAACGCTGCACGCCGGAGCAGCTTGCCGACTCGGCTTATGCGCTGCTGACCGATCCGGCTTTGGGAGAAGCGCAGAAAAATGCGTTCGACGCGGTCATGGCCCAGCTCAAACCCGAAAAATCGGACAAGCATAACGGCACGCCCTCCGATGCTGCGGCGGAAGCTGTACTGCGGATTCTGAACGAGAAGTCACGCAGCGCAAAGAAAGACGGTGCCGCAGAACGGGGATGACGCGCGTTTAATGGCCTTTGCCGTAGAGTGCCTCTGCTGAGATCTCCGGGGCGGAGGTGTCGCGCAGCCCTTCGGGCGTGACCTCGTGATAAAAACAGCTCCGGCGCCCGGTATGGCAAGCAACGCCCTTCTGGTGGACGAGAAGCAGAACAGCGTCACGATCGCAATCGAGACGGGCCGAGACGAGCTGCTGGGTCTGACCCGAGCTTTCCCCCTTGCGCCACAGCGTATTGCGGCTGCGCGAGAAATAGCAGACCCGCCCTGTCTCAAGGGTCTCTGCCAGCGCCTCGCGGTTCATCCAGGCGAGCATCAGGATTTCATGCGGCGCCTCAGCGGACTGCGCCATGGCTGCGATTAGTCCGTCCTTGTCGAATTTGACCGTATCGAGAAGGCTGTCCAGCCTCTGACGGTCGGGGGGGGAGTAGCTCATGGGGTCTCTTCTCTGAACCAGTCGGGTAGTTGGGGGGTGAGGGTCTGCCCTTCATGCGTGACGTCTTTCGCCCAGAATTCACGCCGAAGAAGGGCAAGGCCATGCGTGCCGATACTGCTGCGCATCTGGCCGATCTCGCGTTCCCCATCCATCAGGATCGTGCCGGAAGGGGGCAGGGCCCGATCGCTTTGTACGGGCACGAGGCGTTTCTTGACCAGTCCCCGATAATGGGTGCGCGCCGTGAGTTCCTGTCCCATATAGCAGCCTTTCTGGAAGGAAATGCCGTTCAGCCAGTCGAAACTGGCTTCAAGCAGCAGGGTCTTTTCGCTCTCACAATCGCTGGAATCGGTGAGGCCGAGGCTCAGGCGATGTGTGTGATAGGCGTTCAGGGTCTCGTTATTGCCTGTGCTTTCAGCGTGAGCGATGCGACGTGAACCTGCAGTGTCGAGCCTGGGGTCGGCTCGCGCGTCACCGGCATTCTCGTTGCCCCAGACCGCCTCCACGGCGAGGTCGGTTTCCTCGATCTGCACATCGGCACGCAGTCGGAAGCGTGAGAGCCGGGTGCGCAGGAAAGCCGCGTGGCCCACTGGCACATCGAGAAAAAGGGTCTCGGCCTCATGCCAGATGAAGAAATCGGAGAGGTACCGCCCCTGTGGCGTCAAAAAACCCGCCCAGATCAGTTTGTCGGAATTGGCCAGAGTCACGTCATTCGAGACGAGCCCCTGAAGGAAACTCACCCTGTTTTGTCCGCTGACGGAGAGGACCGAGCGGTCCGTAAGCCATGCTCTTGCCATTATAGGTCTCCAGTTCGGACAGTATTGGTGGGAGATGCGGGTTGCGGCGCCCGGAAACAAGAGAGAAGATGGTAACGCGACGCATCGGTTATTCGCACGTTCTGTCGTCAACGCAAGTCATTCCCCTCAGGAGGGGAGTTCCTGGGAGGCGTGATTTTTGCCTGTTTCCGAGATTATAGATCCGGCTGATCCGGAAGCCGAAACGAGAAGGCGCCGTTTGATCGAGCTTGTTGCTCCCATTCTTGGGGTTGTGCTCGTCATTATCGTGATCGTTGTTGTGACGCTTCATTCCTACCACAAGACGCGTGGCGGGGTGATTGCGCTTTCCCAGGATCTGCTGCGCGAAGAACAGAAGAACATTACCCAGGAAGTGTCGGACTATCTCGCGCCCGCTCCTGCAACGGCCATCGTGGCTCGGGACGTCATCACCGATCCGGTCACGGATGAGCCGCCAAAGGTGTTTCTCGATTACGGCGCTTCAATGCTGCGCAACGTCATTCAGGTCGAGAGTTTCTATCTTGCTGATGATCGCGGCAGCTTCTGGTTCATTGATCGTGCGCCCAAGGACATCTCGGACGGGATGGAATGGGTGCATCTACTGCGTGACAAGAATGTCTTCCGGCACTGGTATTACGACAAGGACGGCAAGCTCGTCCGTGTCCAGGATACGCCGGGGAAGAACTATGATCCGCGTCAGCGACCCTGGTACAAAGGTGCCTTCGAGCATCCGGACCTGAACTGGTCAGACCCTTACCCAACAGTCGCTACCGAGCAGCTCATCGTGACAGCGGCGAGTGTGCTGCACACCACTGACGGACATCAGGCGGTTTTCGCGATCAATATCTCGCTTAACCGGCTGACCGATTTTCTGGCGGCGATCAAGATTGGCAAAAGCGGCAAGGCCATTGTCGTCGATCAGCAAGGACGCGTGATTGCGGGCAATCACCTGCTGGACGTGGCACGCAAGGCGAACTGGCAGTTCGACAAGATGCTGCTCGATCCACAGACGCAGCCCGTGTTCACCCGGGCTCTGGCTTTGTACCACATCTATGGCGCCGGTGTGCATCTCATCAAGGCGCGTGACACGCAATACGTCACCATCATGGCCTCGCTGCACAAGATACGCCCGGGCTGGGTGCTTTTGCTGAATGCTCCCGAAAACGACTTTGCCGCTTTTGCCGCCGCAGCAGGGAGGCAAGGGCTGCTTTTCTCGATGGTGATTGTCGTTCTGGCAGGGCTTCTGGCGGGTTTTCTTGTGCGGCAAAACCGGCGAACAGAGCGTTTGCGGCGGCAGATCGGCTTCGAGCGGGCGCAGGTCAAGGCAGAGAGTCAGGCCCTCAATGCGATGGCGGGGACGCCCAATCTTCTCGACCCGGAGCAGGATGCTCCGTTGCTCACCCAACGTCTGGCCGAACTTGCCAAGGCGCGCCGCGTCGGGCTGTGGCGTTCGGTCGGTGAAGACGAGCGCCTGCTTTGCGAGGATTCCTATGATCGCTCCACCGACGCGCATAGCGCCGGAATGGAGCTGTCGCATAGTGACCTGAAGAACTTCTTTGCGCTTCTGATGGCAGGAGACGTGATCGAGAGTGACCACGCTGCCACGCAGGAAGGGCTGCGCACTTTCCAGCGCATGGTGATGACCCAGATCGGGTCGAAAGCCGTCTATATCCAGCCCATCCTCGCGCGAGGGCTGGTGATTGGTATGGTCGTGCTCGAAGACGCAATTCGGCCCCACGCGGTGTCGCACATCATTGCTATTGTGGCCGAGATTGCCGCTGTACGTTTTGCCGCCATGCGCGAGGACGAAAGTCGCATCGACAAGCCTGAGCCGCAGACTCGCGAGGACTCGGCGGTTGTGAGGACGCGCCTGAGCGAGGGCTTCATCGCTGCCCCAACGCAAAAAGGCGCGGAGCTTCTCGCCTCTGGCCAATATGCGATGGTGCCGGTCGCGACCGTTCTTTTTCAGGACTCCACAGCGGAAGAGGATGTTGCCCTTATTCCGATCGTGCAGGATCTGGTGGAGAGATTTCAGGAGGTCGTCCAGCGCCAGAATCTGTTCTCGGCGCAGGTGCTGGGCAGCCGCCTCGTGCTGATCGGGGGGTGCTCGCAGGAGCCCGACCCAGATGCGGCTCGTCGTGTGGCCGATGCGTTGCTTGCGTTGCGAGAACTGGCTCTTATCACGCTCTCCGATGCCGATCTGACGCCCAATTTCCGTATCGGTCTCGATGTCGGCCGGGCGTTCGGCGCCATGCTCGGCAACGATCCGGGAGTGTTCAATGTCTGGGGTGAAGCCCCCCAGACTTCGGAACTACTGGCGATCAGCGCGCCTGATGCGGGCACGATCCAGGTCTCCGAGGCGGCTCATGCTTTGCTGCGTGATTATTATCTCTTCAGGCCGCGTGGCATGTTCTATCTGCCTGCTCTGGGGATCACAAACACCTATGTGCTGGCGGCGAGGCGGTGAGAGAAGAGCTTCCTCTCTATCGTCGTTTTCTGCGGCGTCTGGGCGGGCTGACACGGCGTCAGCTCCGCTTCACCCTCATGCTCGTCGGTGCGAGCTGGGGGGTAGTGCGCGAGGCATGTCGCCCCACTTCCTGGCGTCGTACCGTCATTTTCGAGTTCAAGAGCACGTTGCGACAGGCAGCGGGGGGCGGCCTGTTCAGCACGCTTTTCACGGCAGCACTGACCGGGTTCGGCATTGTGGCGCAGGCCATTTACTGGCTCGGTATCGCGGGAATGGCCGATACGACCGACTCGCTTCTCGCGACTGTTCTGGTACGAGAAATTGCGCCGGTTCTCGTCGGTATCATCCTTCTGGGACGCAGCGCCATGCTGAGCCTGACCCAGCTCGGACAACTTACCATTGGCGGTGAGCTGCGGGCGCTTCAGGCGCAGGGTATCGATCCCTTTCTGACCCTCGTGATGCCTCGGACCCTGGCGACGATGCTCGCCTCCTTCACGCTTGGGGTGGTGTTCAGCGTGATCGCCCTGTCGGTAGGGTATGGCGTGTGCCGCATGAACGCGATCATCACCATGCCGCTCTGGACCTTTCTCTACGATATTGTCGGGGCCATGAAGC
The DNA here is from genome assembly GCF_051628905.1 of Asaia sp. BMEF1. GTDB lineage: Bacteria > Pseudomonadota > Alphaproteobacteria > Acetobacterales > Acetobacteraceae > Asaia. The sequence continues at coordinate 3,104,895 of NZ_CP157575.1, forward strand.
CGATCGACTATCTGGGTATTCCGCTCAAACTCACCATCAGCGGTTTTCTGCTCAGCCTTGCCACCCAGTTGACCGGGCTCGATGCGACGCGCTCCGACACGCTCGCGACGCTTCTGCCGCGTGGTTTTGCGCGCGGTATCCTGGTGATCATGATCGTCAATGTCGTACTCGGGGTTACTGTCGCATGAGTGACGATCTTTCTGCCGTGCTAGAACTCCGCGAGGCACGGCCTGTCTTCGAGGAAAGCGGGCTGGCGTCCATTCCTTATTCCCTGCGCCTCATGCCAGGGGATTGTATGTTGATCGCCTGTCGCGACCCGTTGCGGGCAACGCGTTTTGCAGATTTGTGCAGTGGACTGACGCCTCTCGTTTCGGGGCATGCGCTGTGTCTCGGCCTGGACTGGGAGAAACTTGCCGAGACGCGCGCCTGGGCGCTGCGTGGCAGGATCGGGCGGGTGATGCAGCATGGGGCATGGATCGATCTCTTCGGAACAGATCTGAATATTCTCGTCCAGCAGCTTCATCACACGCGTACGCCGACTCAGGACCTCATCGATGAAGCAACGGCACTGGCCCGGCGCTTCGGGCTGCCGGGGTTGCCCAGTCTGGCGCCGGGCAGGCTGAGCGCGGCAGATCGCACGAAGGCGGCCTGCGTCAGGGCGTTTCTGGGGGAGCCGCGTCTGCTCCTGCTGGAAGACCCTGTGGAACAGGAGAATGCCGATATGATGACGGCCTTTCTTGCCGAACTGACGGCGGCTCGGGAACGTGGCTGCGGTGTTATCTGGTTCTCGCGGGAGCCTGAACTCTGGCATGGCTATAATGCCTTGGGTACGCAGCGATTCAGGCTGCTGGATGAGGGTCTGATGCCAATGAAGCAGGTGGTGTGATGTTTCGCGTACGCTCCAATTCCGAGGCCGATGGCCGCTCACGACCGCTGATGCGTATCCGCTACGCGGATGAATGGGTCGGCATTCTCGTGATGGCGACATTCGGCCTGTTCATTTTTGCGATCATCGAGGCTGGCGTGCTGCGCGACTGGCTGACGCCTTCTGGAAAGCTGCATTTCAATCTGCCCGAAAGTGGCATTGCGGGGCTCGCTGTGGGCAATGATATCGAGCTGATGGGTATCCGTATTGGGTCGATCCGTTCGGTGAAGATCAACCCGCATGGCAATATGTATGCGATTGCCGATATCGACCCGCAGTTCGAGCCTTATATCCGCAAGGATAGCCACGCGATCATCCGTCATCGTTTTGTGGTGGCAGGGGCCAGTTATATCGAGCTGGAGCGCAGCAAGGGGCCGCCGATGGATTGGGAATTCGCTGAGCTGGAAGCCACGGTCGAGCCCAATCCTGCGGACATGATTACGAAGACGATCGCTGATATTCGCGCTGGCATGATGCCGAGCCTGCATAACGCCGACAGAATCATGGCCGATCTCGCGACGGTGACGAATGCCATTCGCGCAGGCAAGGGATCGGTCGGCGGGATTATCATGGATGACAAGCTGCTCAACCATGCCGATGAGGTTCTCAAGTCGCTTCAGGAGTCGATCGAGCGCCTGAAGCCGATCGAGGCTCAGGTTTCGGGCGTACTGAAACAGACCGAAGGTACTATGAGCAATCTGCGTTCGAGCAGTAATGACGTCAAAAGGGCCACGCCGCAGCTCAAGGAAACGATGGCGCATATGAACGAGGCGAGCGCCCAGCTTCCTGCTCTTTTGACGCAGGCTCAGGCGACGGCGAACAGTCTCAAGAAACTGACCGATCAGCTGCGTAGTCTTTGGATTCTGGGTGGGAGTTCAGGCAAGGCAGCGCCGCGCAAGTTGCGCGCAGGAGATATCAAGCCATGAGATATCGGGAGCATATTCCCATAGCCATTTTGCTGGTTCTGACTGCCTGCGGTAGCGCGGGGGATCATGGCGGCATACGCACCGATCAGGACTACGCGAACGCTATGGATGTCGGGCGTGAGGCGTTCGATATGACCCGCGCAGAGCAGGCGCAGGCGCAGTTCCAGACGGCCTATGATCGTGCTCTTTTACGTGACGACGCCGGGGCGATCGGGGATGCCGGTTATAATCTGGGTGTGGCGCAGCTCGGAATGGGCGATGCGAGGGCGGCACTTGCCACAGTTGCGCGCACAGATCAGGCCCTGAAACTGCGTAGCGCGATAGCGGGCCCAGAATTGGAGCTTGTCGCGATGGCAGCTTATTGTCGGCTGGGTCAATATCAGTCGGCGCTTGAGGCGAGCGCACGCATCCACACCGGCGATACGGCGCTGACAGAACGACGCGCGTTTTTGACCGGATTGGCCGCTGACGGGCTGGGAGATATCAATACTCTGAGGGCAGCTCACGATGCGCTGCCTGCTTCAGCCAAGCCGCCCCTGCTGGAACAGGCCGATCGTGCTGAAATCGAGTCCCGTCTTGCCCTGCGCGAAGGGGCTTACGACAAAGCCGAGAGTCAGGCTCTGAGAGCCATCACCCTGCGCCGGGATATTCTCGACTATCGGGGTATGGCCCGTGGCCTCGATTGTGCGGCAAGTGCCGCGAGAAGCGCAGGCCAGTTGGGTAAGGCAGCGGCCTACGCACAGCGGGCTGCTGAAAGTCGGGCGCAAGCGGGGAAGAAAGCCTGAGGCTGGGCAGGGCCAGCCTCCTCGTCTTTCTAGGTCATCGCCCGCTTCGGGAGGAGACGTCAGGCGATTTTGGCGGAGCGTTCGGTTACTTTGTCAGGCTTCGTACCTCTGATGGACAGGAGTGTCACAAAAGCACAGGCAAAAATCCCCGCGATGGATGCCGAGCCAAACCACACGAGCACGCCGGAAATTAGATCGAGCTGACAGCATAAAAAAGCGGCCAGACCGGGCAGTACGATACGACAAAGGTGCAACGGCAGGCGTGGCGGTGCCGCGAGACCTTGCACGCGCAAAAACTTGGGTTGCAGCATCGCGTGAGCGAAAAGAGCAATGCCCCAGAAGATGGTGGCAATGGAGATGATGATCATAGGGCGACAAGCCTGCGATGGATGAAAACTGCGGTGAGGCCTAGGCAGAAAGCCGTCAGATCGACCGTTTTATAAACATCGAAACCATTGAGAAATCCATTTGCACTGCGTGTCATCAGATCCAGCGGGAACAGCGTCAGGGCAAAAGCCGCGAAAATCGTGCATTGCTCGTTCCAGCCGCGTTTGGGGCTCGCGCTGAAGCTTCGCAGAGCGGCATGAAGCAGCGACAGGGCCCAGACGATGAAAAAGGTACGGATTTCGAGGGCGCCGCGCGCAGGCAGGTCCGACCAGAAGAGACGATTGGCCCAGAGATAGGACAGGCAGGCCAGAGGCAGGCCTGTCGTCACGGCTATCGTCAGTGTTTCCGCTAGGCGGAACAGAAAATTCCGTGCCTTTTTCGGACGGTGTTTCATGAGGAACAGGATCAGACCGCCTGACATCATCACGCTGCCCACAAGGCCGGAAATGAAATAGAGCCAACGCATGGGTAACTGAGCCCAGCGTATGAAATGCAGGCCGCGCAGCACGCCACCGATGCGATGCAGATTATCCGGAATTCGGACGACAGCGATCTGGGTGCCGTCTTTTTCGGAGAAAGTTACATGGTCGCGCGTCAGGGCAAATGACGCTGAATCGGCCTTGGTCATCGACACAGAGCCGCGTTCGAACATCACGAGACCGACCGTGTCTTGGCCCAGAACCGCTTCGGCCTTGTGCAGCATCGGTGCGAGAGGGGCGAGAGCAGGAGCGTCCTGCCCTTTCTCTGCGGCATGACCGGTTTGCGCGCCATGCGACTTGACCGGTCGTTCGTGTCCGGGCTTGCCATGATGCCCCATGCCGAACATCGGAAACAGGCGCGGTGCGTGAATGACAGCGCCCGTATAGGCCATCATGGCCATGAAGGGCAGGAACAGCAGGCCAGCCAGAATATGCGCATCCATCCAGGCGCGGGTTTTGGAAGCGAAAGGCCGAAACAGCAGGAGATCGGTCAAAATGCTGCGGAAATGGATGATGATCCCCGAAATGACGGCAACGAGAAGGCCGATCGCCGCGATTTCTGTAAGCATGTTCCCCCAGAAGGGGCCATAGTAAAGAGAGTGGTGCAGATCGTAAAAGAGCTGCCCGCCTCCGGTCTCACGGGTAAGAATGGGAAAGCCATCGACCGGATTATAGACCGTGCCGATAAAGGCATGCCCGTTGAAATATTGTATGCGCAGCATTGGGTCGCGCGGCGTTGGCAGGGTGATGAAAGCATTCTCGCCCTGACTGCGCAGATCCTGTGCCAGCCGACCGATCCGGTTGAGCGCGTCATCGCTCAGCGGCACAGGCTGGAAGCGTGAGAGCTCTGGCTGCATCCAGTGAGTGAGTTCGGTGTCGAACAGGGCGAGAGAGCCCCCTGTAAAGACAACAACCAGAATGAGCCCGCCGATAAATCCGACCCATTCATGCAGCCACCCCATGCGAATACGCAGCGTGTCACGCATCAGACCAGCCATCCGAGACAGGGAGCAAGCAGGGCAAGGCTGGGCAAGATATTTCGCTTTCGGCGGGTCGGGATGGAAAAAATTACAAGGAGAAGGGCGGGCATCAGGGCAAAGGCACAGAGAAACCCGACATTCATGAAAGGCTCGCCGCCCATACGTCGGAAAAGTGAGAGTACACCGATGGACGCGAGATAGATAATTGCGATGCCGAAAAGGAGCCGCAAGGTCCATGCACGGATCAGCTTTCGGTCATGTTTCTTCTTGAGACTCTTTCGCATGTGGTTCCTGTGCAACAGGGCCTGATTTTCCTGACGATTGGGCGTCAGCCGGGCCAAAGTTTAGTTGCGAGCGTTTCTTAATCGCGTCTATTTGACCGCGTCATTTACCCCTTGTCAATGAGATCACCCTCTTGAACAGCTCCACCCCGTTTACCTTGCCCGCCCTGCGTAAGCGCTCCAAGCGTATCGCGTTTTCCGCCCTTCTGATGATGTTCGCTGCCTTTGCTTGCGAGGCGCACGCACAGGATCAAACGGCAGTTCAAGCACTGACGCAATCGAAACAAGGTAAAGATGCCCAGAAACAGACGGCTGCGTCGCACCAGGTGGGCGAGCTGTCGAAGGATGAGCAGATCGAGGTGAAGGCGCAGCGCCAGAACCGTATGGAGGTCAAGTCTGGCGGTAACCTCGGTGCTCTGGGTAACAAGAAGGGGCTCGATGTGCCCTTCAACGTGCGCAGCTACACCTCCGCTTTGATCCTGAACCAGCAGTCACAGACGCTGGGCGAAGTGCTGATGAACGACCCGACCGTGCGTACCACGCTGGGTTATGGCAATTTCTCGGAGCAGTTTGTTATCCGCGGATTTCCTGTCTACGGCGATGACGTTGCGATTGACGGGCTGTACGGCATAACGCCGCGCCAGCTTGTTTCGCCCCAGCTTTATGAGCAGGTGCAGGTTCTTAATGGCGCCAGTGCCTTTCTCAACGGCGCAGCGCCCGGCGGCACGGCGCAGGGCGGCAATATCAACCTCGAATTCAAGCATGCGGGTGATACGCCCCTGACGCGTGTCACGGGCGACTATACGAGCTCTTCGATGGGCGGCGGTGCCGTCGACGTTGGGCGCCGTTTCGGTCAGGACAAGCAGTTCGGCGTGCGCATTAATGTGGCTGGTCGCAGCGGTGTTGCGGCCATTGATCGTGAAAAGCGCCATCAGGTGGCCGTTGGTGGTGGCTTCGACTGGCATGATCGTGCCGACCGTACCCGTGTAACCATCGACATGGCTTATGAAAATCAGGGCGTGAATGGTGGTCGCGGTGGTGTGTTCCTGAGCGGTGTCACCTCAGTGCCGAAAGTGCCGGGCGCAGGCGCGAACTACGGTCAGCCCTGGACCTATACTGAACTCAACTACATCTATGGCAAGCTCAAGGTGGAGCATGATTTCAGCAAATATCTGACGGCTTATGCGCAGTTCGGTGGTCTTGGTGGCAACGAAAAGGGCAATTACGGCAGCACATACGTGACCAACAGCCAGACCGGTGCAGGCTATAACGGCGCAATGTACGTGCCCTATGTGCAGACGAATGAGAGCACACAGGCCGGGCTGCGCTCACATTTCAACACGGGCGGCATCAAGCATGAAATCAATGCTGGTGGTTCTGGCCTGTGGGAGGAAAATGCTTCCGCCTATGCCCTCGCGCTGACGAGACAGACCACTAATATCTATCGTCCGACACTCTATAATGCCTCACAGCCCGAGACTTATATTGGGGGGAATCTCGGTAATCCGCAGAAGAACAACACGACGCGTCTGTGGAGCCTGTTTCTCTCGGATACTGTCTCGGCATTTCATGACCGCGTAGCGCTGACGGCGGGCTTCCGGTATCAGGCGATCAAGACAGTTGCCTATAATTACGGCAAGAGCACGACGTCTTACGATCAGGGCGCGTTCACGCCGGTAGTCGGTCTTGTGGTGCACCCCACGCGACAGACCTCAATCTATTTCAATCGTATCGAGGGGCTTGCACCCGGCCCGCAGGCCAGTGGTCAGGTCGTCAATCTCGGTCAGATTTTCGCTCCCTATCAGACGGTTCAGTACGAACTCGGGGCGAAATACGATATCGGCCGGTTCTCGACCGCTGTGTCGATTTTCCAGATCGAGCAGCCCAACGCCTACACGTCTGCTATTGCAGGCACCAGCACCAGCATTTTCTCGGTAGACGGATTGCAGCGTAATCGGGGTATCGAATTCACCGTCAATGGCGAGATCGTTAAGGGTCTGCGCTTCAATGGCGGCACGTCGATCATTGATGCCAGCCAGCGCCGCACATCGGGCGGCCTTTATGACGGCAATCGTTCCATCGGCGTGCCGGGCTACACGATCAACGGTAATCTTGAATATGACCTGCCGTTCATTCGCGGCGCGACGCTTACCGGACGTGTGATCCAGACCGGTCATCAATACGCCGACAATCTCAACAAGCTGCGCGTACCGAACTGGACACGCTTTGATGTGGGTGCGCGTTACAGCTTCGTTGTTGAACATAAGGCCATCACGACCCGTCTCGGCGTCGATAACCTTGCCAACACCCGTTACTGGGAAAGCGCGTTCGGTGGTTACCTACTTCAGGGCCTGCCGCGCACGTTCAAATTCTCGGTCACGGCAGATTTCTGATTATCTGAGGAATGAGGTGCCTTACCGCGCCTCATTTTTGGAGGGGGAACCGCGATGTTCCCATCCGAGCAAAAGCCAACTTTCGGGTTGGCTTTTTTGTTAAATGCCGTCCAAGGGTTTGGGGTAAGAAAACGTAAGGCATCCGATGAGAGCAGCTCTCCACGCTAGTAAGCATAAGCGCAGCAACGGTATGGCTTGCGATATCAGGACAATGAGAATTTTCGCGGCATGGTTTGACCTCTCAGAGTAAGGCATGCGCGAAATCGCTGGGCGAGCCTCTCGTAAAAGAGGGAGCAAGGACCAACTCCCTGCCGTTCCAAACCAGATCGGGATGAAAGGGGCTTTCGCCCCTTTCCTGGGTGCGGGGCAGAGCCCCGACATGCACCAACGAAGAAGGCCAGTCCCTAGGGGAACTGGCCTTCTTCGCACTCAGTCTTCGTAAGAAGGAGGGCCTAATGCCCTTCCGTCATGGGCTTCATGCCGAGACTGGCCAATAGCTTGCGGTCACGATGCTCGGCAGGGTTGGGGGTTGTCAGCAATTTGTCGCCGCAGAAGATCGAATTGGCACCAGCGAGGAAGACCAGGGCATGGGCCTCGTCGCTCATCAACTCGCGGCCTGCTGCGAGGCGTACATGGCTGGCGGGCATGGTGATGCGCGCGGCAGCCACGACGCGGGCGAAGGTGATGGGATCGACGGCTTCCGCCTCGGCAAGGGGCGTGCCCTCGACGCGTACAAGAAGATTGATCGGCACGCTCTCGGGGTGCTGCGGCAGGGAGGCGAGGGTGGCGATCAGACCGGCGCGGTCACTCTCGTCTTCACCCATGCCCACAATGCCGCCGCAGCAGACATTGATTCCCGCGTCGCGCACGTTGGACAATGTGTCGAGACGGTCCTGATAGGTGCGGGTGGTGATGATCTTGTCGTAATACTCGGGCGAGGTATCGAGATTATGGTTGTAATAATCGAGACCAGCCTCTTTCAGGCGGCGTGACTGCTCGCCATCGAGCATGCCAAGTGTCACGCAGGTTTCGAGACCGAGGGATTTCACGCCTTCGATCATGGCGCAGACCGTTTCGAGGTCGCGCTCCTTGGGCGAGCGCCAGGCAGCCCCCATGCAGAAGCGACCGGCACCAGCGGCCTTGGCAGCGCGGGCTTCGGTCAGAACCTTCTCGAGTGCCATCAGACGCTCGGCCTTCACACTTTTTTCGTGCAGGGCGCTTTGCGGGCAATAGGCGCAGTCTTCAGGGCAACCGCCCGTCTTGATCGAGAGCAGCGTCGAGATCTGCACGCGTGTCGGGTCGAAATAGGCGCGATGGGCCAGCTGGGCGCGGAAGATCAGCTCGGGAAAGGGCAGGTCGATCAGGGCCGCCACTTCGTCGCGTGTCCAGTCATGCCTGATCTCGGGTTTCCAGCTCGCCTGGGTGCGTATTTCGCGGGGAAGGACCGGATCACGGGTCAGCGTATCGAGGGACATGCGGGGCATGGCTCCAAAATATTTGAAAATGAAAAGCTCCGGCAGCGATGCCACAGCAAGGGGGCGCTTGTCACGCATCTGCGCGAGATGTCTACCCAAAATGGCCCATTCATGTCATCACTGCGTCATGAAACATTGGCGCATCGATCAGATGGATTGGGATGCTTTCGATGCATCCCGTGTGGACCCGGACATCATTCCGGTCATCAAGGCGGCAGCGGTGGTCGAGCGGAACGGACTCGATTACGCGGTCTATCTTGGCAACGTCTTCGTGGGCGACCCGGATTTTCGCCTGGCTGCGGATAACTGGGCGGTCGAGGAGGTGCAGCATGGCGATGCGCTCGGAAAGTGGGCGATGCTGGCCGATCCGGGCTGGGATTACATGACGGCGTTCGAGCGCTATCGCGCAACCTATCATATCGAGCAGGATGTCGATGCCTCGATCCGCGGGTCACGCACGGGCGAACTGATCGCACGCTGTATGGTCGAGACGGGGACGTCTTCTTTCTATACGGCTCTGGCCGATGCGACGGATGAGCCGGTTCTCAAAGCCATCTGCAAGCAGATCGCGGCCGATGAATATCGCCATTTCAAGCTCTTCTACGATCATATGCATCGCTATCTGAAGCGCGAGAAGCTGAGTGTCTGGCAGCGCACGAAGATCGCGCTTGGCCGCGTGACCGAGAGCGAGGATGACGAGCTGGCAACGGCCTATTACACCACGAACATGTCGACCAGCACGCCCTACGATCACAAGGAATGCATCGCCGCCTATATGTCGCGCGCGATGGGCTGCTATCAGCTCAAGCATATCAATCGCGTGACCAGCATGATTTTCAAGACGATCGGTTTTACACCGCATTCCAAAGTTCAGGTGCTGGTCGCCAAGGCGATGTATCAACTGATCCAGTTCAAGGCGAAGCGCTTCAGGCGGTCTCTGGCCGCTTCATAACGAAAGAGTTTTCTGTCCTACAGCAAATTAAGCCCTCTCACGGTGCCATCCTGATCTAAGATAGACCAGAATTAACACCGTGGAGCGTCATGGCCGTGCTGTCTCATCTTTCACGCGTCACCCTTATGGGGGCGATCATTGCCGGCGGCGTGCTGGCGCTCGCAGCGACACCGGCTTCCGCCGATCCCTATTCGCTGCCGATTGCCTCGTCAGGGCCGGTCGTTTTGCCGCCTGTCGCCGATGACGGCACGATTGCGGCCCGTGAGCTTGCCGCTCAGGTCGGGCTGCCGCAATTCACCTCGCCTAACTGGCGTCCCGGCCAAGTGCGTCACATTGTGATGTTCCGCTATAAATCGAGCGCGACGGCGGCGACGCGCGCCGAGATTACCTCGCGTTTCCTGAGGCTTGTTCAGGATTCCCGTCGCCCTGATGGCACCCATCCGGTGAAATCGATCGAGATGGGAGTGCAGAATAGCGGAGAGGGCGCCGATGCCGGGTTGCAGCAGGCATTCGTCGTGACGTTTGCATCTGAAGGGGACCGCAATTTCTATGTGGGCAAGCCTGTGATCATGGATCCAGCCTGGTTCGATCCTGCCCATGAGGCGTTCAAAGCTTTTGCGGCTCCTGCGATCGAGAAGGTCGTGGTGTTCGATTTCGACGTTCTGGTCTCGGCCAGCCTTGAGTCCGCAGGGCATAAAAGCGCGTCCCACAAGGCAAACAGCCAGACTCGCCGCTGAACAAAAACTGTCATAACGTTGCGTAATGTGTCCCGCCTCATGGGGAGCGGGGCATCAGGACCATTTGTGAAAAAGGCTGCCTAGTGACCGGAAAAATAAAACGAGCCTCCTCGCTCTGGCTTGGCGCTGTCAGCGTTCTTGCCCTGACCGTGCAGTCGGCCTCGGCCCAGACAGCCGCGCCCAAAGCCAAGGCCGATGACGCCAGTGTCAAGCCTTACGACCCGAGCTGGGGTTTCAACATGTCCGGTATGGACAAGGCCGTACGGCCCGGCGATAATTTCTTCCAGTATGCCAATGGCACTTATCTGAAGAATATCGTCATCCCGTCCGATCGCGCTTCGTTCGGACCGTTCATCATCCTCGCGGAAACGGCGCGTGAACGCGTGCAGACGATCCTGACCGATGCAGGCAAGCGCCCGTCGGCAGATCCAAAGACGACCGAAGAGAAGCTTGGCGCTTTTTATGCGACGTTCCTGGATACCGCTCAGGCAGACAAGTTGGGTGCGACCCCGCTCAAGAACGATCTCGATGTGGTGCGTGGCGTTAAGGATGCGGCTTCTCTGGCTCGTCTGTTTGGGCAAGCGGCATTTGGTTTCCAGTACGCGCCTTTCTCCCTGATTATCAATGCTGACGACAATAATCCGGGCGAGTATGCGTTGCTGCTGCATCAGGGCAAGCTCGGCTTGCCGGATCGCGACTACTATCTCAAGCCGGATTTCGCCGCCAAGAGGAAGGCTTATCAGGCCTATATCGCCAAGACCCTGACCATGATTGCCTGGCCGGAAGCCGATCAGGAGGCTGCAAAGATCCTGGCCCTTGAAACCGAGCTGGCCAAGGTCGAGTGGTCGCGTACCGAAATGCGTGATCCTGTAAAGGTTTATAACCCGATGACCGTGGCCGAACTGGCCAAGAAGGCGCCGGGTATCGATTGGGCCGGGTTCCTGACTTCGGCGGGTATTCCTGCGCAGGGTCTGGAGAGCCGCCGCATCGTTGTAGGTGAGCCGACCGCGCTTGCCGGCATGGCCAAGGTGCTGTCGACGGCGGATTACGGTACGATCCGCTCGTGGCTTGCTTTCCACCTCGCCAGCGACGCGTCATCCTATCTCAGTCAATCTTTCGTCCAGAGCGCCTTCGACTTCTACGATCATGAACTCGAGGGTTCGCCCCAGCTTCCGGTCCGATGGAAGCAGGCTGTCAGCCATACGGAAGACGCCATGGGCTGGGCAATCGGCAAGATCTATGTCGAGCGCTACTTCCCTCCTGCAGCAAAGGCCCGCATCACCGAGCTGACGCAGGACGTCAAGGCGGCGTTCGCCAATCGCTTGGCTCATAATGCCTGGATGGCCCCTGCCACGCGTGAGGCTGCTGGGCGCAAGCTGCAGAATTTCGAGATCCAGGTCGGCTATCCCAATAAATGGCGCGATTATGCGGGGCTCTCCGTCAAGCCGGGCGATCTCTACGGCAATGGCGCGCGCGCGATCGCGTTTGAGTGGCAGTATAATCTTGGCCATCTCGACCAGAAGGTCGACCGCAATGAGTGGTTCATGACGCCGCAGACGGTTAACGCCTATAACGACCCCAATCAGGTCGAGATCGTCTTCCCAGCTGCCATTCTGCAGCCGCCCTTCTTTGACCCGAAGGGCGATTCAGCTGTCAATTACGGTGCCATCGGTGGAGTAATCGGTCACGAGATGACCCATTCCTTCGACGATGAGGGACGCCAGTATGACGAACATGGCCGTTTGCATCAGTGGTGGACGCCGGATGACGTCAAGCGTTTCCAGGCGCTCGCGGATCGCTATGGCAAGCAGTATGACGCGTTCGAGGTGCTGCCGGGCGTGCATCTCAACGGCAAGCTGACCATGGGTGAAAACATTGCTGATCTGGGTGGCCTGACTCTGGCGCTCGACGCCTATCATGCGTCGTTGCATGGCAAGCCTGCACCTGTGGTGCACGGTCTGACCGGCGATCAGCGCGTCTTCCTCGGCTGGGCACAGGTCTGGCGTCAAAAGCTGCGCGAGGACTCGATCCGTAATCGTGCGGTGACCGACCCTCACTCGGCACCGGAAGCGCGCGTGAACCTGCCCATGCACAATATCGATGCATGGTATGCCGCCTTTGGTGTGAAGCCGGGCGACAAGCTCTATCTCTCGCCGCAGGAACGCGTTAAAATATGGTGATTTCATTCGGGTAATCGTCAAATAATCTTGCTGTCGATTGTGGCTGGCCTTGAGAGCGCGGCCACAATCGCCGGGAAAGGCGCGATAAACTCCATGTACGTTCAGGGAACGGCGAGGAAACAGTCTCCGGTAGAAGAGACGACCGATCCGTTCACTTCCAATCAGTTTGACGTGTCATGAGGCGTCAGCACGATCTACACGACCTGCTGACGGTCGCTGCCGTTCTAGCGCGTGCTCCTGCCGCCTATATCGCTTTACCTGATCGCGGTCGGCAGAACGTGGCGGCCTGCTACGGCCCGCTTCCCGAGCATCTTGCGGTGTCGGTCGTAGCGCCTCAGCATTCGTTTGTGCAGGAGGCGCTTCCGCCGCTCGCTGAGCTGGCTCAGGCACCATGGCACTATGCGTTTCAGATACGCGTCCCTGTGCCGCTCCTCGGAGAACAAGGCGCTGGCACGTTGTGCTTTCTGACACGTGATTTTCCTGATCCGGACTTGCCTTCTTTCACGGCGGGGTTGGATGCTGTGACGCGGCAGATCTCTCGCGTTCTCGCCAGACAGGAGGATGAAGGCGTAGAGAAAAGCGCTGCGATGCCTCTGGTCCCGAAGGCCGAGCGGGCACGGCGGGGGGAAACGCCATCGGCGCTCCCTTCCATCGAGGATTTGCCTGGAATCGGTACGTTCGAAATCAGGTTCGGCAGCAATCTCATTTCGCTCTCTGCCGAGCTGATGCGCCTTACCGGCGTGCCTACCGGCAGGCAGTGCCCTATAGAAGTCTTTCAGCGTTGCATGCCAGTGCCGGATTTTGATCTGGTGCATTTTGCAGAAGGTTCGAGCAGCGAACTCCGGTTTTCAGAGACTGATTTTGCGATCGAAAGCCTGACGGATCAGGCCAGAAGCTGGGTAAGACGCAGGGCGGAAATCGAGGCCGATGAGAGGGGGCAGCCCTGGCGCCTGATCGGGACGCTCGAAGATATCACGCGTGACCGGGTGGCGACCAATCGTCTTTCGGCGATGGTGATACTCGGTGACGCTTTGCGCAAGGTCGATACGGCAGCGGAGGCTTATCATGCCGCGGCATCGGCACTTGCGGATGCGCTCGGCGCCGATCGGGCAGGCTGGGCCCTGTTCGAGGCCGGTGACGAGACGCATTTTCGTATCGTGCAGGATTGGCATGGGGCGAGCATGCCCAGCGCGGCGGGTATCTATGACCGCGCGGCTTACGGCGTTGCACTTCATGTACTCCAACAGGGTTTGCTACTTTCTGTGCGCGACGCGCATGAAAATGTGTGGCTGCCCTGTTTCATGCCCGATCATGACGGGAGGGATCAGGTCAGGTCACAACTTTTGATGCCGATCATGAGCCAGGGACGCCTGACGCATTGTCTTTACGTCCAATGCTGCTTGCCGCGTGACTGGACCGATCAGGAGCTGGCTTTTCTGAGGGCGGTTTCCGACCGCGCCCAGGCGGCGGCGGCCTCTATCGAGGCGCGCGCGCACCAGCAGACAATGCATCAGGAGCTTGCCCATCGCCTCAAGAACACGCTCGCTCTGGTTCAGGCTCTGGCCAATCAGAGCCTGCGCGGGGTCGAGAATCGCGATGCGGTCAAGGCCTTCGAAAAACGTCTTGTGGCGCTTGGATCGGCGCATGATCTGCTCATGCGCCAGGCCTGGCAGAGTGGCGATCTCGAAACGCTTGCCCGCGAGGTCTTGGCTCGCATCGCGCCGATAGAGCGTTTTCGTCTGGAGGGTATCCCGGTCTCGCTCGGTCCCAACACGGCGACCACGCTTGGTCTCATGCTGCATGAGCTTGGCACCAATGCGGCCAAATATGGGGCTCTCAGTGTCGAGAAAGGCCGGGTGAGTCTCGTCTGGTCCATCGAGGCGGATGAGATGCGTCGCAATTTGACGTTGCACTGGCAGGAGGAGGGGGGGCCACCCGTTCGAGCCCCTCAATCTAGCGGCTTTGGCTCGCGATTGCTTCGGGCCGGGTTCGGGCATCAGGGCGCGACGATCGTAAACTACCCCGAGACAGGCTGCGATGCGTGCTTCACGCTTCCACTGCGTCAGGCTCAGAGCAATTGAACGGGGTCGAAGCCGGGCTTCGAGAGGGTTGATTGCAGGAAGCGGCGGCAAAAGTGTCAAACCCGGACTATCCTCTTGCCATTCCTGCCCTGAAGTGATCGAACACAGGCAAATTGCCTGATTTTCGTTTGCTGAAGGATGCGCCATGACCACGATCTCTCTGGGCTATCTGCGTAACGCCCTGCACGCTGGCTGTGCGAGCGCGGTTGCACGCGTTCTCGATGCGCATGAGGTCGAGGTCGAGTTTCTCGATGCCGATCGGGGTGAACTGCCCGGGTTGCTCGAAGAGGGGGCCATCGATCTTCTGGTTTCGGCCTGGTTGCCGCGCGACGCCTCTCTGGTTCAGCATGGCATGCGCGTACTGGGCACAATCTATCGCCCCTATTACTGCTGGGGCAGTTATGACGCCGTATCGTCACCGGCCGAGTTGTCGAGCGAGGCTCTGGAAACAGTATTCGTTGCGCGTTCCGATGCGGCCAGACTGCAGGACGTTCTTGCTCAGAAGCCATCCCTCTCGGGTCTGGCACCAACGCTTTGTGAAGACGAAGCGCTTTTCGAAGCCGTGCAGGGCGCGCACGCTGCGGGCAGGAAGTTCATCGTCTTTCTAGCGCAGCCCCATGCGCTTTTCCACGATGAGGCGTTTCAGCCGGTAAGCGACCCACATTTTTCAGAAGAGCTGGAGGCAGCTCTTCTGGTTCGCGAGGCTGTCGCGGCCTGCGCCGATCAGGACATGCTGGACGAGCTGTCCGAGATGACACTTGGCAACAAGGTGATGAGCGCTCTCGAATACGCGATCCAGGTCGATAATATGGACCCCGAAGAGGCTGCCGAGGCTTGGCAGCGCGGGCGTCTGGTGGCGCGATAAGTTGTTTCTGCCCGGTAGCCGCGTGGCCCGGGCAGAAAACGATCACGGGACATGTCTGGTCTGTGGGTATGATCGGCGAAGGTAGTTTTACTTTTCTGCGTCACTCGCAGTTCTTGCGGTCGCGGATGGAGCCGGGCGATCAGCCTCTATATTCCAGATAAAATAGCGGATACTCGGAGAAATTTTCATAAATCGTTAATCTATACTATAGACGGCACAACCAGTTTTCATGACAGGCAGTGCATGTCTTCTTATCCAGAAGCGTCAGATCTTTACGAGAAATTCCGGCATTGCAGCGACGAGGCGTGGTTGCAGATATTGGTCGCCTCGCTTCAGTTGCCGGAAATCGAGGGCGTCAGGATGCCGGATTTTCCCGCCCCGTCTTTCCAGAGCGAAATCCACGGTCATTCCGGCGAAGTGTCCCTTCACGAAGCCTTTATGTTTTTTCGTGAGATCAAGGCCTATTGTCACTATGCGGGTAGGCCTCTCGGCTCGGAAACGAGACTGCTCGATTTCGGCTGTGGATGGGGGCGGATTTTACGCCTCTTCATGAAAGACGTCCGGCCTGAATATCTTTTCGGAATCGACTCGACATCGCGTTTTCTGATGGAAGCGCGCCGTTGTAATCCGGCACTCGGTTTTCTTCAGACGGGGCTCGCGCCCCCAACCATGATTGGTGCCGGATCGTTCGACCTGATCGTCTCGTTTTCGGTGTTCTCTCATCTGGACGAGTTCATCGCTGGTTTATGGATCAGCGAGTTCCATCGACTTCTGCGACCTGGCGGCCTTGCGGTCATCACGACCCAGAGCAGACGGTTCATCGCATTTTGTGCCGAGCAGCGCCTGCGCCGTGCCTCTGGCATAAAACTGGAGCATGGGTGGTATGAGGCCTGTGCCGACAGCTTTACGGACGAGGCGCGCGCCAATGCGCGCTACGACGCGGGGCGTTTTTTGCATGCCACCCCTGTCAGGCGCCCGCATCCTGGCGCACATTATGGCGAGGCGATCATTCCGCGTGGATATATTGTCCAGAAATGGGGTCATTTGTTCAGAGTGATCGAATTTCTGGATGATCCCACTCGTGTGCCTCAGGTGTTTATCGTCTTGCAGAAGATAGAATGATGAAACGTGAAATACTCTTGGGCGCCGTTTTCGGTCTTACCTTCTGCTCCGTACAGGGAAAAGCGCTGGCCCAGTTGCAGTATGGTGCGCCAGGGGAGACGATCGAGGTTACCGCGCAGGCACCGGTGGGTCTTTCGAAACGCTATCAGCGGCTTGAGCGCGTATTCAGACGCTTCGATTCCTTTCCTGCCGCCGACCGAAGCGGACTCTCCCTGCATCTCAAGGCGACGCTTCAGCCAGGCGACCGCCCTGGTTATGGCTCGGGGCTGATGCTGCGCAATGGCGATGAGACGATCCGCCTTATCCCCGAGCCTGGTAACGAGATCGTCTTTCCTCGTGAGGCAAGGTTGTGGGAGTCCAACCCTCCGCTCTACGCGAGACTGCGCGCAGGAGAGACGCTGAGTGTCGGATTTTTCTTCACCGTCGCGCCCGCAGATCCGAGGCGCTTCACGCAAAGCGAGGCGAAGCACTGGTTGAACCAGCTCGATCGTTGCGTGGAAGATGAAGGCGGATTTCTGATCGCCCTGCTTTTGCCTGATACCCACAAGCTGACGGTAGAGATCGCCCCCGGCAGCCGGTTCGAGGTGGTCGAGGGCGGATCGACGCATCTTCTGGTCGATAATCAGGGCGTTGCGCCGTATCGCTTTGTCTTTCGGCCTCAGGACTATCCCCGTGACGCGGTTTTTCAGGCCAGCAAGCCGTTCGCGCGTATTGTCATGGATCTGCCTTTTCCGCTCCACGGCGCGCTTGAGAGACAGTAACGATTTGACAGCGGTGCATTGCCTCCGCCATCACCCCACCCGGAATTGCTCAAAGCTTAGGGTGAGATAGGGCTTATGTCAGTGCATGCATTCGTGTTTCCGGGCCAGGGCAGCCAGTCTGTCGGTATGGGGCAGGGGCTTTACGAGGCCTTTCCCGCCGCGCGTGAAGTATTTCAGGAAGTCGATGACGCGCTCGACGAACATCTGTCGAAGCTGATTTTCACCGGCGACGCCGCAGAGCTGACCCGCACCGAAAACGCGCAGCCGGCTTTGATGGCTGTCTCGCTTGCGACGGTGCGTGTGCTTGAGACCGAAGGCGGATTTGCCCTGTCCGATAAGGCAACGGTCGTGGCCGGGCATTCGCTCGGTGAATATTCCGCCCTGGCGGCCTCGGGCGCGTTGGGGATTACCCAGACGGCGCGTCTGCTGCGCCTGCGCGGCCTGGCCATGCAGGAAGCTGTACCGGCAGGTGAGGGCGGTATGGCGGCGTTGCTCGGCGTCGACGCAGAACTGGCGCATGAGATCTGCCGTGACGCTGCGTGCCTGGAGGCCGAGGGCAAAGACGCGGTTCATGAGACGATCGAACTCGCCAATGATAATGGCGGCGGTCAGATCGTGATTTCCGGCCAACTCACGGCCATCGAGCGTGCCATTGCTCTGGCGAAGACCAGAGGCGTGAAGCGCGCGGTGCTGCTGCCCGTGTCGGCGCCGTTCCACTCGTCGCTGATGGGCTCTGCTGCCGAGAGAATGGCCGAGGCGTTGTCACGCGCTGAAATCGGGACGCCGTCCATTCCCGTCATTACCAATGTGACGGCGGCCAAGAACACCGATGCCACCCGCATTGCCGATCTGCTGGTGCGGCAGGTGACGGGCTCTGTACGCTGGCGTGAGAGCGTTCTGGCGATGGCGGCCATGGGCGTGACATCGCAGATCGAACTGGGTGCGGGTAAGGTGCTGACAGGGTTGGTGCGTCGCATCGTGCCTGAAATGACGGCACGCAACGCGGGTACCCCTGAAGAAATCGAGGCGCTGCTGCGCGACCTCTGAAAACTTGGAGAAAACGACAATGTTCAATCTGCAAGGCAAGACAGCGCTCGTGACGGGCGCTTCGGGCGGTCTGGGTGCTGCCATTGCACGCGCCCTTCATGCCCAAGGTGCCGAACTGGTGCTTTCCGGCACGCGTGAACCGGCCCTTGCCGAAGTCGCGGCGAGCCTTGGCGAGCGTGTGCATGTCTGCGCTGCCAATCTTTCCAGCGGTGAGGAAGCCGACGCGCTGGTGGGCAAGGCTGAGGCACTGCTGGGCAAGCCGCTCGATATTCTCGTCAATAATGCCGGGCTCACGCGCGACGGTCTGATCATCCGCATGAAGGATGAAGACTGGTCGCAGGTCATGACCGTCGATCTGGAATCGCCGTTCCGTCTGTGTCGCGCAGCCCTCAAGGGCATGCTGCGCCGTCGCGGCGGGCGCATCATCAATATCGCCTCTATCGTTGGCGTGACCGGTAATGGCGGTCAGGCCAATTATTCGGCAGCCAAGGCGGGCATGATCGGCATGACCAAGTCGCTGGCGCAGGAAGTCGGGTCTCGCGGTGTGACGGTCAACGTGATCGCGCCGGGTTTTGTCGAAACCGCCATGACGGCCGTGCTGCCCGATGCGCAGCGCGACAAGCTGCTGGGCTCCATCCCTCTGGGACGTATGGGCAAGCCCGAGGATATCGCTGCAGCCGTCGTCTATCTCGCTTCGGAAGAGGCTGGCTGGGTGACCGGCATGACCATGAACGTCAATGGCGGGATGGCCATGCCCTGAGGCCTAGGGCCCCTCTCGCACGCAAAGCTTGGCGTGTGAGGTAAAACCATGCTAAGCGCCCGCTGCTTCGTCCGAAGCGTGGGCGCTTGAGCCCGCCGGGGTCCGAACTTCGGTCCGCGATTCAGAGCACTGGCAGTACAGGCCGCCTCTGGAGTAAAGACGGGGACCGACTGGGCGACCAGACGGATGGTAAAACAGATTCGAACCGCCCGAGTAAGGGCACACAGGAAGCCAGAACAGATGAGCGAAATCGCCGATAAGGTTAAGAAAATCGTTGTTGAGCATCTCGGCGTTGAAGAGAGCAAGGTGACCCCTGACGCTTCCTTCATCGACGATCTCGGCGCCGACAGCCTCGACACGGTCGAGCTGGTCATGGCCTTCGAAGAAGCCTTCAGCGTCGAAATTCCTGAAGATGCAGCCGAGAAGATTGCGACCGTCAAGGACGCCATCGACTACATCGAAAAGCAGAAGGCCGCCTGATCCGGCTGCATCGGGTCGTCTGACCCGATGCAATGATCGATCTCCGGCTCCCCCTATCAGCGGAGCCGGGACATATGACGAGATTTACAGCCGCTCCCTCATGGCAGCCCGCCGGGAGCTGGCCTTTTTGACTGGAGCTTCGTCCGCCCATGATGGCAAACCTATCGGCAATGAAAGAAAGACGCGTCGTCGTCACCGGTATGGGGCTTGTCACGCCACTGGCGGTGGGCGTGGTCCAGACCTGGCAGCGCCTGATCGCCGGTCAGACCGGTATCGGCCGTATCTCCTGCTTCGACCCGAGCGATCTCCCGGCCCATGTGGCAGGTGAGGTGCCCGAAGGCCCGACGGCAGAAGGCGGTCTGACGCTTTCGGACTGGGTCCCGACGAAGGACCAGAAGAAGATGGATCGTTTCATCCATCTCGGCATGGCGGCTGCCATCCAGGCGGTCGAGGATTCAGGCTGGAAGCCGGAGACCGAAGAAGATCGTTGCGCCACAGGCGTGATGATCGGCTCCGGCATCGGTGGTTTGCAGACCATCTATGATGCGTCTCTGACGGTTGCCAGCGGCAAGGCACGTCGCCTCTCGCCGTTCTTCATCCCCTCGGCCCTGATCAACCTGATTTCAGGCCATGTTTCGATTCGCTATGGTTTCAAGGGCCCGAACCACTCGGCGGTGACGGCCTGTGCGACCGGCGTGCATGCCATTGGCGATGCGACGCGTCTTATCATGCTCGGCGATGCCGATGTCATGATTGCAGGCGGCGCGGAAGCAGCTGTCTGTCCGCTGGGTATCGCCGGGTTCTCTTCGGCCCGCGCCCTGTCGACCGGCTTCAATGACACGCCCGAAAAGGCATCGCGTCCCTGGGACCGCGATCGTGACGGCTTCGTCATGGGCGAAGGGTCCGGGATTGTCGTGCTCGAGGAATACGAGCATGCCAAGGCTCGCGGTGCGAAGATTTACGGCGAGATCATCGGTTATGGTCTGTCGGGCGATGCGCATCACATCACGGCACCCGCCGAAGGCCATGAGGGTGCTTTCCGCGCCATGACGGCAGCACTGCGCTCGGCTGGCATCACCCCTGCCGATATCGATTACGTCAACGCGCATGGCACCTCGACCATGGCCGACGACCTTGAACTCGATGCAGTGGAGCGTCTGTTCGGCGACGATGCGAAGCATGTGGCGATGTCCTCCACCAAATCTGCCACGGGCCATCTTCTTGGCGCTGCGGGTTCGGTCGAAGCCATGTTCTCCATGCTGGCGATCCGCGATAATGTCGCACCGCCGACGCTCAATCTCGACAATCCGGCCCGCGAGAGCGTGATCGACCGCGTGGCGCATGAAGCCCAGCAGCGCAAGATCAACATCGCGCTTTCCAACAGCTTCGGTTTTGGCGGCACCAATGCCAGCCTGATCGTCAAGGGCGTCTGATTCACGCCGTAAAGCCATGAAGGGGCGGGCATGAAGCGTGTCTTACTCGCCTTTTTCGTGCTCCTTGTCCTTGCCGGGGTTGGGGGCACGGCGGCGCTCTGGCATTTCGCCCATCGTCCCGGTCCCCTTCAAAACCCTGTCGATCATGTCGTGCCTCATGGCAGCACTATCATGATCGCCCATGATCTGGCCGGTGCCGGGATCATCCCGAACGGCCGAGCGGCAGAACTCCAGTTCCGGCTTCTCGCGCGCCTTACGAAATCGGATGGCGCACTACACGCGGCCGAACTGCATTTCGTAACTGCGTGTTCGGTTCTGGACGTGCTCAATGTGTTGCGTCATGGCACGCCTGTCAGCCACCATCTGACCATCCCCGAGGGGCGCACAGCACGGCAGATCACAACGCTGATCGCTCAGGATCCTCTGCTTTCCGGCCCGATGCCGGAAATTACCGAAGGGGCTCTGCTTCCCCAAACGATCGCCTATGAGCGCGGGGCATCGCGCAAGCAGATCGTGCACCGTCTCGAAACCCTCATGACACAGACACTCGCGCGTGTATGGGCCGGAAGGGACTCTGACCCTGCGTTGAAGACGCCGCATGAATTGCTGGTTCTGGCCTCGATGGTTGAACGTGAAACGGGGGATGATGCCGAGCGCCCGCAAGTGGCGCGCGTCTTCCTCAATCGCTTGTCGCTTGGCATGAAGCTGCAATCCGACCCGACCGCCATCTATGATTTGAGCGACGGTCTGGGCGTACTGGACCACGCTGTAACCCATGACGAACTGCACATGGCTGGCCCACATAATACGTATGAAATTGCGGCTCTACCGCCGGGGCCGATCTGTTCGCCCGGTCTGGCCGCGCTGAACGCTGTTGCCCATCCCGCCGCTGGCGACATGCTTTACTTCGTAGCCGACGGCACGGGGAAGCACGGGTTTTCTCACGACCTGCATGAGCATAACCAGCGCGTCGAGGCCTTGAGGATGCTTAAGCCTGCCCATAAGGCACCTGTCAGTCAGCCAGGGCGCGCCCCTCGTCCTTGAGGGGCATTGGGCGGTGTTCGTTCCGCCCTATTCCTGTCGCCTTACCGCGGCGCGGAGAGCGACTCGCTTTTTACTGCGCCATGCGACTGGCTGGTGAATGATTTGCTGCTGTCATAATTGGACGGGTAGGGACTGTTACCTACGGTGCCCCCCGAAGGCGTCAGCGCAGTGCCTGTCACCGCAGGCTGGGCAGGCGTGGCACTCTGCTGCTGTACGACCTGCATAAGCACGCGACGCAGCGGATCGGCACCGGTATTGTTCACGCGCATCGAGATGACGATGTCTTCCGGGCCGACCGGCTGGTTGTAGAAGGCGCGATTGGCGCTGCTATCGATGGTCAGCTTCGAGCCGCCGAGCGAAGCTCCGGCGAACAGGCCGGAGGATTTCTGAAGGGCGAGGATATCGGTATTCGATGCGCCGGCAGACCCGCTTTCGATGCCGCTGCCCATATTGGCGAAAGAGGCCGAAGCCCCCGCGCTGAATTTGAACTGGCTGTCGAGCAGGGCCTGAAGCCCGCGATCCGACATCACGAAAAACATGAGTTCGGAGCTCTCGACACCGAGCTGTATGCCCATCGAAGCCGAGCTGAGCGTGTAAAAAGCCGGATCGGACCATGATCCGCGCGCATCGCGCGACAGCAGGAGGCAGCCGCCCCCGGCACCGCCGAAGACGATCGACATGCGAAACACCGACGGGCACACCATGACCGCGCGTGCCTTGGCCAGATAGCGCTGGGCACGCGAATTGGGCGTGGTACCCTGAAAGATGTCCTGAACCGCAAGCGTTGCGCGGTCGACCAGAGCCTGTTGTGTCGATGTGGCCATGGCTGGGAAAGCCGTCAGACCAGTAGCCAGAAGCACCGTAGAGGCGACGAGTCGGCGGGGGAAAGAAACCATAGAGCAAGGGCCTCGTATCGTGAGCCGTCAGGAAGCGGAAGAAAGGAGATCTGACGGAAAATTATGGCGTGAGAATGGTTGGCGCGTTGCAACGCAGACGGACGTCAGATGAAAGTCATCGCGGCGGCCTCGGCAATCGGCCCGGCGACCCCGGGTGCCGCAGCGAGAATCGAGATAGAGCCGGTCAGTCCGCCATCCTGCAAAAAGGGTGAGACGCGCGCGCCGCTTTCATGCAGCATGACGAGGGCGGCCGCGACATCCCAGAGATTGATGGCGATTTCGAGATAGCCGTCGCATCGCCCCGAGGCGACATCGGCAAGCGCCAGAGCGCCGCAGGCTCCGGTTCGCGGGGCGATGCCGCGCTCGAGAAAAGCTCTGGCGCGACTTGCGAAGATCTCGGGCGAGACCTTGGCGCTCCAGCCTATCTCCACCATGGCGCTGGTCGTATCCGTTACGGGGGAGGCTTTGAGCGTCTTGCCGTTCAGCCAGGCGCCCACGCCCCGCTGAGCCGTGTAGATCTCGCCTAAAGCCGGAGCATTGATGACACCGGCAACCGGAACGGCGCCGTCCATCAGCCCGAGAGAAACGCACCAGCGTTCGCGCCCGCGGGCATAATTCGACGTGCCATCTATGGGGTCGATCACCCAGGTCAGCCCGCCCTCGCGCTGGAGTCCGCCTTCTTCTCCCATGAAGCCATCTTCAGGAAACAGGGCCTGGATACGTTTGGAGACGAGCGCCTCGACCGCCATATCAGCCTCGGTCACATAGTCCTGCATGCCTTTCTTGCTGCCGGTCGGACCGCCCGGCGGTGGCCTCATCGCCATGGCCAGGGCGGCGGCATCGGCGACCACGGCGCGGGCAACTTCAAGGCGTTGCGCGATAAGGCGTTGATCGGTCATGCGGGCACTCCTTTATTCGACGCGACGAGCCGCACGCAGAGACGCTGTCATGGCAGGGTCTTCCAGAGCCATCAGGCGCAGCGCGGCATTATGGCCGAAAAGCTGCATCAGGGCCTTTCTGCGGGCCGTCGCCAGCTTGGCAAGCGGGCTTTCGCGGATCATGGCACATTCTGGCAGGATGGTTGAGGGGCTTTCCATCACATGCGCGACGAAGAGCCCGACATCGTCCGGGATGAGGGCGTGGGGGAAATGCTGATCGACCGCAAAATAGAGCCGGTCGCACCAGTCCCGATATTCTGGCCATTTGCGATCTGTCAAAAAATCCCGTGGTCCTGACTTGATCTCGATGCAGTGCAGTTGCCCATCGGCCGCAAGGGCCATGATATCGGCCCGGCGACCGGCAGTGGGAAGGGAAAACTCGTTGAGGCAGGCCCAGTTGAGATTGCGCGCCAGACCGAGCACGGCGCGCCTGATGGCGAACTGGTTTTCAGGCAGGCTCAGAGGAGATCCGGCTCTGTCGATACGGGACTGATTGTCCTCTTCGTAACTTTGCCTGTCGCTCACTTGTGGTTACTCATCAAAGGCACCCTGCTTTCACCCGTCTGGAGAAACTCTTGCCTGACAAACGCGAAACAACCGATCAGGTTATGCCTTTTTTTGACTGGATGCGTCGGGAGAAGGCGCTGAGCTGCGCCATTTTCGGCGTTGTTCTGTTCCTGCTCGGGTTTTTATGCGGTCATCTCGATGAACGATTGCATTTCGGGCTCGATATGCTGGCCGTCATCGCTTTCGGTTTCGCCTCCTATCTCGAGCGCCAGCCAGCCCCGCGTATGATCTGGATTCTGCTGCTGGTGGCGTCGGTCGTCTTCGCACAGATGGACTTTCGTCTGTCGAACCATCTGACACAGACGCGCTCAGAGAGTTCTTTCGAGGCGCGCTAGAATTTCCTTGCCCCGTCGGTCGAATGACGCGGCATCGAAACGCGAGAGCACGCGGTCGCGCCCGATCTGGCCCATGGCGGCGAGGCGCTGAGGCTGGCGCAGCAACTCGGCAAGCGCAAGCGCGAGGGCTTCGGGGTCCTTGGGCGGGATGATGCGCCCGCAGGTCTCGGTGATCGTATGCGGCAGCTCTCCCGCCTCTGAGGCGATGACAGGCACACCGCAGAGCAGGGCCTCATGAGCCGCAAGACAAAGCCCTTCCCAGTGCGACGGCTGCACATAGATCTGAAGCGTCGAGAGAAACTGTCTCGGATCGGCGTTATAGCCGTCGAGCACGATTGGCAGTCCGTCTCGAGCGATCAGGGCTGCCAGACGATCCCGCTCCTCACCCTCACCGGCGATATGGATCTCGTATTCCGGCAGGCCGCCGATTTTACCCAGCAGGCGCACGGCTTCGCAGAGCGTGTCATATCCCTTGACCGGGTGGAGCCGGCCAAGACTGCCGATACGGATCGGCGCGGCCTCCGACCAGGGCACCGCGACCGGAAAGCTGTCACTGGCGCGAAAGATAGGCCAGCAGGTCAGCTTGTCGGCGTTCAGCCCCAGCTTACGTTCGGTTTCCTGCTCGACGCAGGTCGAGTCCGCTATCCAGAGACGCGAAAGGCTGCGCATCAGGCGCAGCAGCCTCGCATTCGCCGGTTTGAGGCGGGCCGAATGCTGCCAGCTCACAACGGGAAGACGGCGACGCAGGCCCACGAGCTGCCCGAGCAGCGTCGCGCGGGTCAGTGACGTCCAGATCAGATCGGGTTTTTGCTCGCCGATCTCCCGATTGAGCCAGAGCAGAGCGGCCAGATGGTCCTTCTTGCTTCCCTCGCGCACATGCACTGTCAGCCCGGCCTGAAGCATGGGCTTGATGGCACGTCCGTCACGACGGGTCAGGGCGAGCACGATCACTTCATGGCCGTTTTCGCGCATGACCTGCGTGATGGCCGGAACGGGAAGGGCGGCGCCGCCCCCTTCGACCGAGTTGATTATATAGGCGATTTTCATGAGGCTTCGGCCAGCAGCTTTTCTACCAGCACCAGATCCTGAGGCTTGTCCACATCGACCGCCGCGCGTCCGTGGGCGATAGGGACGAGACTGACCCGGGCGCCGGTCAGGGCCTGGATGCGTGACGTGAGGGTCGCGCTGTCGAGGCGTCTGAACAGCGCGCGCAGCAAGATGCCAAAGCCGAGAGTGCGTGCCATTTTCAGCGGATGTTTGCGATCGCGTTCGAGCCTCTGCCAAAGCTCTACCACCGCGCCGCCTCGCGGTGTGCGCAGCAGGAAGAGATTGCAGCCTGAGAACTTCATGTCGCTCAGCGGTATATAGGTGCGCTTCGTCCCCTTCACATCGCGCTCGATGACAGGGCGTAGGGCGATGCCAACAGCAAGATCGCAGCCTGATGCTTCGGCATCCCGGAGAAATTCGGTAATCCAGAGCGGTTGCAGGAGCGGGTGATCGGCCGTTGTGATGAGCAGAGGCGCGCCGATACGGTCGAGTGCCAGCGCGACGCTGCCGCTCGGGCCTCTAGCCGTTGGCACGCAAGTAAACGCGCGGTCGAGCGAGTCCAGCGCCTCGGGTGTTTCGATGCTGACATAGGCCGGGCCAAGACCCGTCGTGGTGGAGAGCGTTTCGAGAACGCGATCGATCATGGGGCGACCGGCAACCGGAAGGAGTGCCTTATGGGCGACCCTTCCGAGGCGGGCCAACGGATCCTCGGCGCCGTCGCGCGACCCGGCAAGAACCAGAACGGGGAGACTCACCGTGTACCGCTGCTGCTTCTCGCCCCGTCAGGACGCTGCTTGGGTGGAGCGCCTGTGCGCTTCATCACCCAGGGATAACGCTGCGCCTCGTCAATATCGTAACCGAGATCGAACACATGGGCGCTGCGGGCGCGCGCACGGGCATCCTTGTAGAAGCTGCCGAACAGACGGTCGGCAGCGTAATTCGTGATGCCGTAATTGCCGTCTTCGTCGTGAAAATGATGCAGCACATGCAGTTGTTTGATTCTGGCCACCCAGGCCCAGCGCGGCTTGTAGGCCAGATGCTGGATGCAGTGAAAAAACTCGTAGATGCAGGTCATCACGAGACCCGTTGCCAGCGCCGCAAAAGCCGTGCTGACGCCGCCAATGGCCCACCCAATGGGCATGACGATGATCGCGATCGTAGGGACGGTGTTGAGCGGCGAGCCGAACAGCACATCGAGCAGATGCGGATCCTGATGATGGTCGAAATGAACCCTCTTCCAGAGCGAGGCCGTGATTGGATTGCGATAGAGCCAACGCCCGTGAAGGATGAAGCGATGGATGGCATACCAGGCAAAGGGATAGATCGCGACTACCAGAACCGCGGTGATCAGCGTGGGAGCCAGATGAGGGGTGAGTGCAATTGAGGCGCCGACAGAGATCAGGATCAGAGCGAAATAGAACAGGATGGTCGGGTATGTAAGATAGGCCATCCAGAGATGAGGCAGGCTCATCTTGCCCAGATCGAAGCTTCTGCCGGTGCGAAGAGAGCCCTGGTTTTTCCGGGCATTCCAGAAGGCTTTCCAGAAACCTTCGGCCTGTTCACCATTGAACGTGCTCATTTTTCTTCCATCTTCACAATCCATGCCCCTCCGAGGAGGAATGCCAGGGCGGGAGGCGCCGTGACGGCAATTAACGCGGGCAGGGTTCCCGCATTGCCCAGTGCCTGTATCAGGCCTTGAAGCACGATGAAACCAAAACCGGCAGCTAGCGCCGCAATCGGCAGAAGGCTGCGCGTACCCGTGCGAGGGGGAATATAGATTACAGGCAAGGCAAGGAACAGCATCGCGCAGAGCGACACAGGGAGGGTAAAGGGAGCGAAGAGTGCCATGCGATAGGTCGCCTTGGGCAGGCTCGACGCTCCGCCGTGATGCAGGATGTTCCAGAGCGACCAGAAAGAAAGCGCCGGGTAGTTCTGCGAGAGCTGGATAAGCGTATCGGGCGTAAGGCTTGCGGGCAAAAGTGTGACATCGCTGCGCGCCTCTATATCGACACGATTGCTTCTGAGCGCAAGGCTGCGTACCCGGGCGGCCTGCCAGCCCGTCTGCGGATCAAAAACCAGCTCCGGTGCCGTATCGATGGCGACCAGATCGCCACCCTTGATGCGGTGATAGACCGCGACTTTCGTGATGCGCTGTCCGCCTTCGCTGAAGCTGTCGATATGCACGACGTCGCCTGCGGCATGAAACCAGAAGCCGTGACCGCTGCCTGAAGCGTGCGGGTCTGTCCTGTTCCACCATTTGGCGAGCGCCAGTTCAGCGCGGGGGGCGATGATCTCCTGTGTTGCGATTCCGACCAGGCTGATTATTCCGATCGCGGGCAAAAGCAGGACAAGCAGACGCCGTGTCGACAACCCGGCGGCGCGAAGGCTCGCCGTTTCGCTGTTGAGTGTCATCTGCATGAGCAGAAAAAGGGCGCCGATCAGCGTGCTAAGGGGAAGCGTCTGATAAACGAGGCTCGGTAGTCTGAGCAGAGCATAACGCACCATGCCTATCGCGCCGAGATGACGCTCCAGAATCGGGGTAGTCATTTCAAGGAGACCCAGAATTTCCATCATGGAAACCAGGATCGCCCCGCAAATCAGTGTTCGGCTCAGAAAGGATCGCGTCAGGTGGGTGCGCAGGACTGAACGCGATGGCTGGGTGTCGCTCATGATCCGCGCCTTGCCTTTTTGAGGGGGATGGCTTGGCGTCGGCGCCAGGACCCGCGCGAGCGCCTGAAAATGGACGCCATGCAGATCGTACAGAACAGGATTTCAGGCAGCCAGATCGCATAGAATCCCCTCATGCGCCCTGTTGCGACCAGACCGTGACCGAATTGCAGCGTATGATCGAAGCCGACGAGAACAATAGCCAGCGCGATGAGCCCTATGATCGGGCGGCGTCGTTTGGCGCCTATCGCCAGCGCGACGGCCAGCGGCGGAATGAAAGGGATGGCGAGCGCGCGTGCCAGGCGGAAATCGAGTTCGGCGCGCAGGCTCGACCGGGTGATCACCCCCTCACCGGTAGAGGCATCCGATTGATGAGAGGCTTCGAGCCGGGTTGCCAGTTCGACCAGAGTGAGTTCGCGCTCGTCGATCCCACGTGAGCGGAAAACAGCCGTATCATGGCTCTGATCGAAGGTACGCATGCTGTGGTCGAAACGGGTCTGGCTGGCCTTGTTGCTGTCGTCTCGTGGATCGTAAACGATCAGGCCATCCCATAAATCGAGACGTGTCTGTTTGAGGGACGGCACGGCTGTGATCAGCCCGCGATGCGCTGTGATGATCCGAACGGCGCCATCGGGTTCGCGCTGCCGGATGAAGACCTCATGCAGCACCGTCCCGTTGCTTGAGACGCGGTCGGCCGTGAGCATCGAATCCCCCGACGTCGTGGCGAACATGCCCGCCTGAAGATGGGGCGCCCAGCCAGAATGGGCGGCATAATAGAAGCCCGACCGGAAGTCGTAGCGCGCCACGGGCTGGATATAGCCATAGAGCAGGATGCTGCCGAGCCCAAGCACCACACCGGACCACATATAGGGGCGCGCAATGCGAAGCAGAGAGACGCCACTCGCCATGAGGGCATCGATCTCGTTATTGTCGCTCATTCGCCGGATGATCAGGAACACGCTGACGCAAAGGGCTGCGGGCAGCGCCAGGCCGAGATAATGCGGCAGCAGATCAGTCAGCAGCGATACGAAAGTCGCCAGAGAGCTGCCCTCTGCCGCAAGATCGTCGAATAGTACGAGCAGGCGCTCAAGCAGAAGTGCTGCCAGCACGGCGGCAAGCGAGACGATGAAGGGCGGCAGAAGCTGGGCCAGCAGATAACGGTCGAGGGTCGGGAAATGGGGAAGACGCATCAGCCCTGCCCGTCGCGTATGAGCCAGTTACGATGACGACTGCTTCGCCATCCTGTCTCCCGCGTGTATTGACGTGTCGTCAGGTCGATCTCCCATCCGGTATTCCGGCGCGCAATCGCGATCCGGTTCCAGCCACTATGGCGCCAGGGTCTGAAAGATTGCAAAGAAGCCGACGGCACGCCGATGAGGGGAATGGCGGTGCCCGGTATCGTCGAGAGTGTGGCGTCATGCGAATGGCCATGCAGCACCATGGCAGCACCATGTTGCGCAATAACGCCGGCCACTGCCTTGAGATCGAGCAGCGATTTACGCCAGGGAACGAGCCCGGCGCGTGGAGGGTGATGGATCATGACCACTCGGCATCGGTTACGTGTTGAATCCAGAAGTGTGGCAAGGCGCGCGCGCTGTGCTGCGCCGACATATCCGCAGGCCATGAAGGGAGGGGTCGGTACGGCGCTGTTTACGCCGATGATGGCGAGATCGCCCTCTTCGCGCAGATAGGGAAACGCCCCTTCAGCACTGTTTTCCATCCAGTCGGCCCACTGGGCAGTGGTTTCCTGCCAGGGCTCGCGCACCATGGCGTCGTGGTTGCCGGGCACAACGAGGCAGGAGGCCGACATTGTACGCAGCCATGACGCGGCGTTCGAAAACTCGTCTCGCAGGCCGAAATTCGTCAGATCGCCGGTGTTGAGGATCAGATCGGGTCTGGCGGCCTTCATATCGTCGCGAATGGCGTCGGACAGCGCAGGCAAATGGCGGTGGACGCGATGGCGTTTCCAGGAGGCTACGCTCAGCGCGCGCTTATTGGTGAAGTGACGCCATGAGGGCAGGGAGGCGGGTGGTGGAAGATGCACGTCGGAAAGATGCGCCAGAACCACAGAGGGGGTTTCGGTCAGGGTCATCAACCTTTCTCTTCCTTACGACAGGTCAAAGGCCGGTAATGCCAAAAGTTAAAAATGACCAATCGGTTTCTGGTCCCGCTGCCTAAGTCATGCTATGGCGCCGCGCAAGGCGGACCCCCGATGTTCCGTCGGGCTGAAGGGATGACCGTAACATAAATGATACTGCCGTGCGCCTAGCCCTGATCCATAACCCGCGTAGTCGCAAGAACCGACGGGATGGCAAAAAATTTGCACGTCAGGCGAGTGATCTTCTGGGCGAAGGCTTCTTCGTGCCGTCTTCTCACGACGAGATGCAGGAGATGGTGGCAGAACTCGCCCGGCGCAATGTGCCGCTCATCGCCATCAATGGGGGAGACGGCACGGTCAGCGACGTCATGACCGCCATTGCGCGCAGTTATCCCCCGGACGCGCTGCCCGACATTGCGATCTTCCCTTCTGGCAACACCAATCTGATTGCCCAAGATATCGGTTTTTCCACGCGTGGAATCGACGCCCTTCAGCTCCTCTGTCGTAACAGTGGGGTTCTGCCCCGCACGAAGCGTCGCCCCCTCAAGATTTCCTGGCCTGAGGGCGAGCATGAAGCGCGGCTTGGAATGTTTCAGGGTAGCTCAGGCTATGCTCGGGCTATCGCCATCGCGCATTCGCCTCATGTGTTGCGTTATGCTCCCCATAATCTGGCTGTTGCGGCAACGCTTATCGGGGCTTTCGGCAGTTTGCTCTGGCGTCGTCAACGCGAAACATGGCTGGCGGGTGATCGCCTTACGCTGGAGAGTGACGGCACCGCCCTGATCGATGGTCAGAGCTTTCTTTTTCTCTCCACTGCGTTGCAAAAGCTCAATCTTGGCATTTGGCCTTTCTGGAATACCGGCAAGGCGAAATCGGGCGGGCTCCATTATCTTTGCGTCGCCGATCACCCGAAGAAGTTGATGCAGGCGACCTGGGCGTTGCTTCGCGGTCGTGCGCCGAGCTGGTTGAGAGAGAGCCCTGACTACGCGAGTGGCAGGGCAGAGACATTGATCCTGACCTGCCAAGGCGATTTCGTGCTCGATGGCGAGTGTTTCTCGCCGGGCGCCGATCATCGTATCGTGCTTTCCGAAGGGCCCGAGTTCGGATTCGTGCATGACTGAGCCTCGTGCCGCACTCGACCGCGTCCTGATTGGTGAGCTGACGACTTCGGTCGATGCGCGCCTCCATGCTCTCGTTGCGCAGATCCTCGGGATTACGCGACCGCTGGGGGTACTTTTCTATGGCTCCGGTCTGCGGCAATTCGACCCTGATGGGCTGTTTGATTTCTATATCGTGCTGGAAAAACTCTCCGACTGGCCCGCTTCGCCTCTGGCGCTTCTGGGCAATCGCCTTCTGCCTCCGAATGTTTTCTATGCAGAGCATGAGATCGACGGGCTGGTCCTGCGGGCAAAAGTCGCGGTTCTGTCCTTGCAGCAGTTTCGTGCCGGGGCGTCGCCCCGCTCAACAGACACCACGCTCTGGGCGCGGTTCTGTCAGCCCGCACGTCTGGTCTGGGTGAAAGATCCTGAGGCTGCCGATACCCTTCTCTCGATTATCCGAACCTGTGTGACGACAGCCGCAGGTTGGGCGGCGCGGCTCGAAGAGGGGGCGCATCGTCCCGAGCAATGGTGGGAGGCGCTTTTCCGGCGTAGCTACCGTGCCGAGCTGCGTGTCGAACAAGCCGGACGCGGTTCCGTGATCATGCAGGGGCAAGGCACGCGCTATGCCGCGCTCACCCGCCCGGCATGGCAAAATGGGGGCCTCGCTTTCGACGAGAAAGAGGGCTGCCTCGCGCCAAGGCTCTCTAAAGCCCAGCGCCTGCGCGCCCTGCGGCGCTGGGAGCGGCTGGCACGCCGGGGGCGGTGGCGCAATGTCGCCCGGCTCATCAAGGCTGCCTTCACTTTCCGGAACGGGGCCGCCTACCTCGCATGGAAAATCGAGCGGCACAGCGGCTTCGTGCTGACGCTCTCTCCCTTCGAGGCGCGTCATCCCCTGATCTGCCTGCCGAGTCTCCTCTGGCGCGCACGCAAAATCTTTCTCAGCGGAATGCAAGGCTGAAACACACGCACAAAAAAGGCGAGGGCTCAGAGAACCTCTCGCCCTTTTTGCGATGTTCGGCCTGGGGTTTAGCCCAGAACGTCTTTCTTGGCCTGGGCGAAGATGCCCAGAGCGCGATCGATTTCCTCAGGCGTATGCACGGCCATGACAGAGCAGCGCAGCAGCGGGTGTTCGTCAGGCGTAGCCGGTGGAAGCGACAGATTGACGTAAACGCCGAGCTCCAGCAGGCGATTCCAGAAAGCGAGCGCCTGCTCGACGGTTTCGAGCGTGACGGCCACAACCGGGCTCACATGAGCGCTAGTCTTCAGCCCCAGTGCATGCAGACCATGATTGAGCTGCTTGGCATTGGCGTAGAGCTGCGTGCGCAACTCGGGACGCGCGAGCATTTCATCGAGCGCGGCCAGTGTTGCGGCGATGATTTCGGGCGGCAGCGACGCGGTGAACATATAGGGACGAGAGCAAAGGCGGATCAGCTCGAGCCCATCGAGATTGGACACGCAATAACCGCCGACCGTGCCGAGACTTTTCGAAAAAGTGCCGACGACGAAATCGACATCGTCCTCGCACCCATCGCGTTCGGCCACGCCGCGACCGTTCTCGCCGAGAACGCCGAAGGAGTGGGCCTCGTCTGCAAGCAGGTAAGCGCCATGCTTTTTCTTGACCTCGGCAAATTCACGCATGGGCGCGACATTGCCGGTCATGGAGTAGATGCCCTCGACGACGACCAGCTTGGCGCCCTGATGATCCTTCAGTCGCGACAAGCGACGGTCCAGATCGGCGGGGTCGTTATGACGGAAGCGGATGACCTGCGCATAGCCGAGGCGGCTGGCATCGTAGATGCTGGCATGACTGTCGGCATCGAGAAGCAGCACGTCGTCCTTGCCTGCAAGTGCCGAGATCGCCCCGAGATTGGCCTGGTAGCCTGTCGAGAAGATCATGCAATGACGGCGGCGGAAGACTTCGGCCAGACGCGTTTCAAGCTTGCGGTGAAGCGCGTAAGTGCCGTTGGCGATGCGCGACCCCGTTGTGCCGACGCCCTCGCGTCGTACGGTTTCGATGGCCGCATCGGCAGCGACTGTCGACTGGCTAAGGCCAAGGTAATTATTCGTGCCGAAAAGAAGGGTTTCACGCCCCTCGATTAGACCGACCGTGGCCGAAACCGGATGATCGATCACCACTCCGAACGGGTTGCGGGGGGAATGCGCTGTCAGCCCGGCAGCAGCAGCCTTGAGGCCTGCATATTTGGCGAAAATATCGGTCACGAGGCGCTACCGGCTTTGAGTGACGCTAGGCAGCCGGAAAGATCGTTGATCGTGCGGATATCGGCCAGCTTGTCGAGCGGCACGGAGACATCGAGTTCGTCTTCAATCTCCATCACAAAGTTCATGACGGCGAGGGAGTCGAAGGCCAGATCTTCCACAATCTTGCTTTCACCGGTGATGTCGCGGGGGACTTTCGGGTTGGCAAGCAATTTGTCGATGATCATCGAGGCGATGGAGGCGACCGTATCGGCCATTTCAAGGTCTCCGAGTAGAGGCGGTGGGGCGCCAGGCGCCCTGTGATGGTGGGTCTTATGCGACAGCCCGGGCCTCATGGCCAGAGGGCGATTTTTGGTCACACCCCATGCAGGCGCTGTCGGGAAAGCAGGGGAGGGAACGGGTCGTTAAGGACTTCCCTCCCATGGGTATCAGGCAGCGGTACGGCTGGTTTCGAACTGTCCGGCCAGAAGCATCGCCTTGGCACGGGCACGGGTCAGCTTGCCCGACGACGTCTGCGGCAAGGTATGGGGCGGCACCAGAATGACGTCGACCTCGATACCATGCTGACGGCGGAACAGACCCATGGTTTCCTCACGCAGCTTCGCGCGATCTTCGTCATTGGTGGCACGGCACTGCACCAGCGCCACGACACGCTCTCCTTCGGCTTCCTCAACTGCAAACACCGCAACGTCGCGCGAGCGCAGCGACGCAATTTCGTGTTCCGCAGACCATTCGAGATCCTGAGGCCAGATATTGCGGCCGTTGATGATGATCAGATCCTTGGCGCGACCCGTGATGACCACCTGACCGTGAAGCATGTAGCCGAGATCGCCGGTGTTCAGCCAGCCCTTGTCGTCCAGCACTTCCGCAGTTTCGGCCTCACGCCCGAAATAGCCACGCATCAGGCTCGGCCCACGGACATAGACCATCCCTACATGACGCTCTGGCATCAAGGCGCCGTCGGCATTGCGTACGTGAACATCGTGCTCAGGCAGAGCGACGCCGCAAAGAACGAAAGTGCGCAGGGCATGAGACGGATCGTCGGACGAGCGAGCAACGCCTTCGGTCTCGAGCTTGCGAAGGTCGATTGTGTCGGTCACGATGCCGGTATCGAGCGGGGCAAAGCTGATGGCGAGGGTGGCTTCGGCCATCCCGTAGCTTGCAACAAAAGCCCGGCCATCGAAACCGTAAGCGGCGAAACGCTCAGAGAAGGTTTCGAGAATGTGGTGACGGATCATGTCGCCACCGATGCCGGCAATCCGCCAGCCGGAGAGGTCGAGATCGCCCGAAACCGGTCGGCGCGCGCAAAGCTCGTAACCGAAGGAGGGGCTATAGGCGATCGTTCCGCGATTCCGGCTGATCAGATCGAGCCAGACATGAGGGCGGCGGGCAAATTCACGCGTAGGCAGCAGATCCACTGTCAACTGACAGGTCATGGGCGTCAGGAAAAATCCCACAAGTCCCATGTCGTGATAGAGCGGCAGCCATGAGACACAGCGATCGCCAGTTTCCCTGACCTTGAGCCCATCGCGCGCGATGGCGCGTGCATTGGCCATGCCAGCCGATTGCGTCACGGCAACGCCCATGGGAAAGCGGGTGCTGCCAGATGAGAACTGGAGATAAGACAGGTCGTCAGCACCGATTGTCGGCAACGTCTGTTCGGACGGGGCAAGCGCCAGCAACTCTGCGGGCGAGCCTCCGAACGCCAGATCGATGCCGTCGACGATGTCCGCAGTCCAGGACCCGATCAGTTCGGGAACGACGACAGCGCGGGCGCCTGAAGCCGAGACCATGCCTCGCAGCGTCGAGATATAGGCCTCGCGGCCACCAAAGGCGATCGGCAGCGGCAGGGGTGCGGGCACGAGCCCCGCATACTGACAGCCGAAAAAGATGCGGGCGAAATCGCCATCGCTTTCTGCGACAATGGCGACACGATCGCCGACAGACAGGCCTGCACCGAGCAGCCGACGTGCCGTCTCCAGAGCCTGCTCACGCAGAAGGCTGTAGGAAAGCGCCTCGAGAAGCTGACCGCGACCGTTATAGATGTTGAAACCCGATGTTCCCTGCGCCGCGTAGTCCAGAGCAGCGCTGAACGTCGGAAAGTCACCGTGACGGCGCTTCTGGTTCGATGCAGTAGGAACGGGCGTTTGGTTGGGCGTCATAGGGATAAGTCTGCTCTGCTTTTCGATCTGTCATGGAAATCGGCCGGGGAGATCCCGGTCCGGTCCACGCGTATTGGGTTATGCTGCGTTACGAAGATAATCTACGATGGCATCCGCTGCCCCAGGGGCAGTCGGGCCATCATCGGTGAATTCGAAGGTCTCTAGTATATATTGCCGCTGCGCCTCAAGGAAATCGTCATGTTTTGTCACAGCGGCATTCAGTGCCAATGGCAATGTGTCGGCGTTATCGAGCACCTGACCGAGATTCCAGAAATGGTAGTTTCTGTCAGATTGCCATGAAACGTGGTGTGCGTTGAGGAAGACGCAAGGCCGGGGGCGGACAAGAAACTCCGCGACCTGAGAGCTGACGTCGCCCAGATAGAGATCGGCTGCCATGGTGTAGGTCATGTCGATGCTGCGTGGGCTGCCAGGATCGATCAGAAGATGATCGTGATTGGCAAAGCGGGCGACGAGTTGCTCCCCTTCCTGTCTGTGCTTGTCGAACAGACGATAATGAGGCGCGAATATCAGATTGTATTTGTCCTGATTGGCAAAATATTGCAGAATCTGTTCGCCCATAAGCGGCCATGACGACAGTTTCGATGAAAAATGTGGGTTGTAGAGAACGATCGGCTTGTCGTTGTCGAACAGGGCAGGGCGTGTCCGCGCCATTTTCCTGACGATATCGAATTTTGCGTAAGAGCCGCGATAATAGCGGCCGGGGCTGATCGCGCCTTGAGACAAAAGCCGCTCTTCGATTTTCTTGCCTGAGAGCAGCACGAAATCGAACTCTTTGACGTCGCGCGCGAAGCCAATAGCGCGATCCCCCGCGCCATGGCGGGTCCAGATCAACCTTGGTTTGCGAATGCCCATCCGACGCAGATAGAGCGAGGTACGCTCGGGCACGACGATCGCTTCGAAGCGCGAAAAATACTCTCGGTTGAAAAACAGGCTGGCCATCTTGCCCAGAACGCCCGGACCGGAATGCTCGATACGACGTCGGAGCATCTCGGGCATTTTCAGCAGATCGAAGCGCGCGCGTGCCTGGGGGTAAAGTGCACTGAGTGTCTTGGCATAATCCAGATGCGCCTCTGTCGTACATGCGACGTGCACCTCTGTGTCCGCATGCCGAGAAGCGATCTCCATGGCGATGGGCAGAGAATGCAGTGTCTGGTGAGGCTGCGCGATATAGGGAAAGGCGATTTTCATCATGGCTGGAGATCAGTTGCCGATGTGCTGAACGGACGCGTAAATGGTCATCGACAGTATCTCCACGTCCTGCGCCTCAATCTCTGACAATGGTTTTGTACCGCCTTCACTCAAATGATCACGGACCCTGTGTAATCCTGAGGTGTTTTTTGTGCTTTCCCCAGCAAGTTACAAGGGAGGGCATTATAAACGTGATGCTCACAGAGCTAAATTTTTTGCAATCGAAGGCAACTCCGCGGCAGTTTTGTGAACCGCCTGAACTGGAAGATGTAGGTCA